>PUPG01000023.1 GCA_003553005.1 Bacteroidales bacterium | reverse complement strand
GCGGTGTCCATCCAGAAGTTCATCGTATCCATGCAGATCAGCTTTGGCCGCGCATTCATCTGTTCGATGACTTTCCGCTGGATGGACGGGGTCAGGTTTCCGAGCATCAGGAAGCGCGAGTCGCGGTATTCGTCCGGCAGCACGGGGTCGAAGCCGGCCAGCACGTTCAGCTCGGTGCTCAGGGTGTCGCGTTGGTTCATGTTGTCGTGATAGCGGCCCGACCAGTAAAAGGACTTCTTGTCGGGGATCACGTCGATTCCGCGGATATCCAGTCCGCGACCGGCAAACAGGTTCAGGTATTTTTGCGGAAAGTCGCCGCCCACGACGGCCGACATCCGGATGTCGCCGATCAGGTGACTGGCTGCCAGTCCGACATAGGTGCCGGCACCACCCAAAATCCTGCCGGTTTTCCCACTGGGGGTTTCAATCTCATCAAAGGCTACCGTGCCCACTACCAATAAACTCATCAATCAAACTTTTCGCAAATGAATACTCGATCGTTTTCCATCCCATCGAAAACAAGCCATGCCGCGACCATCTCCCTGGAAACAGGCGGGAGGCGGCCATCAGCATAAGCGGCATACGATGCAATGGGTTTATTCCACCGTCACGGATTTCGCCAGGTTCCTGGGCTGATCCACGTTGCATCCACGCAGCACGGCGATATGGTAGGAAAGCAGCTGCAGGGGAATGGTAGCTACCAGGGGAACAAAAGCTTCGTCCGTTTCGGGTATTTCAATCACATGGTCTGCAATATCCTGCACCACATCATCGCCTTCGGTGACGATGGCGATGATCACGCCTTTTCGCGCTTTGACTTCCTGGATGTTGCTGACCACCTTGTCGTAATTTCCTTTTTTGGTGGCGATGACCACCACGGGCATCTCTTCGTCGATCAGGGCGATTGGGCCGTGTTTCATTTCCGCTGCGGGATAACCCTCGGCGTGGATGTAGGAGATCTCTTTCAGCTTCAGTGCGCCTTCCAGCGCCACGGGAAAGTTGTATCCCCGTCCGAGGTATAGAAAGTTCCGTACATCCTGAAAGATTTTGGAAATGGCCAGGATGGCGTCATTCACTTGCAGGGTCCTCTCCACCTTGGCCGGAATGGATTCCATCTCGCTGAGCAGTTCATAATACCGGGACTTGGGGATGCTGCCCTTTTTGCCGGCGATCGACAGGGCCATCAGGCTCAGGATGGTCACCTGGGCCGTAAATGCCTTGGTTGAGGCCACGCCGATCTCAGGACCAGCGTGGGTATAGGATCCGGCATCGGTTGCCCGGGCGATGGAAGAGCCCACGACGTTACAGATGCCAATAATGGTTGCGCCTTTGGATTTGGCCAGCTCGATGGCGGCGAGGGTGTCGGCCGTCTCGCCCGACTGGCTGATGGCGATCACCACATCGTGTTCGTCAATGATGGGGTTCCGGTACCTGAACTCCGAGGCGTACTCGACCTCCACCGGGATCCGCGCCAGGTCTTCAAAGAGGTATTCACCCACCAGTCCGGCGTGCCAGGAGGTCCCGCAGGCCACGATGATGATGCGTTTGCAGTTGATCAGTTTTTGCTGGTAGTCGATGATGCCACCCAGGGAGATGATCCCTTTGGCCGCATTCAGGCGGCCCCGCATGCTGTCCTTGATGCTGCGGGGCTGCTCATAAATTTCTTTCAGCATGAAGTGCGCAAAGCCGCCCTTTTCGATGGAGGAGAGTTGCATCTCCAGGTGATGGATGTAGGGCGTCTTTTGCTGGTTCTTTATCGTCTTCACGCAAAGGTCACCCTTCCGGGGAATGACGGCCATCTCCTCGTCCTCGAGGTACACCACATCCTTGGTGTGTTCGATGATGGGCGAGGCATCGGAAGCCACGAAATACGCGTTGTCGCCTACGCCGATCACCAGGGGGCTGCCTTTTTTCGCTGCGATGAGCTGGTCGGGATGGTCTTTAGAGATGATGACGATGGCATAGGCACCGACCACCTGGTTGAGGGCAATGCGCACGGCCTCCTCGAGATTAACGTTTTCGTTCTGCTGGATGTCCTCGATCAGGTGGATGAGGACCTCGGTATCGGTATCGCTTTGAAAGACGTAGCCCCGGTTTTTGAGCTCCGCTTTCAGGCTTCCGTAGTTTTCGATGATGCCGTTGTGGATGATGGCCAGCTTCCGGGATGGACTGTAGTGGGGGTGGGCATTTACATCGTTGGGTTCTCCGTGGGTGGCCCACCGGGTATGCGCGATGCCAATGGTTCCGGAGAGGTTTTCATCCTGCACGATCTTGTCCAGGTCTGCCACCTTGCCGTGTGTTTTATACAGCTTGAGACTACCGTCGAGCAGCGCAACACCGGCGCTGTCATAGCCCCGGTATTCCAGTCGGTATAATCCTTTGATGAGTATGGGGTAAGCTTTTTCTGTTCCGATATAACCGACAATACCACACATAAAATACGTTTACAGGTTAATCAAATGCCGTGTAATAAATCATCAGGCGCATGGGGTTTTCGGCCCTTCCGGGACCGTGAAGCACGACCCGGCTCATGTTGTCGGCTGATCCGACCACCACGACGGCCAGTTTGTCGTTGGGGGTTAACCCGTCCATCACCTGTTGTACGTGTTTAGATATATTGAATCGATAAACCATATTGTCTTCATCAAGTCTTCCGCCAAAATACCCTGCGCCCATGTGGTAGTCATCCAGGAAGTGCAGTTCCCCTTCCTCATCCATTCGCAGGAGCAGGAGTTCGTGTGCGGCCGGAAGCTGTTCGGTGGAAAAGGATTCATCCACGGGCATCACAAGTTCGGCTTTGTTGATCAGCAGCCTTGGGAGGTCGGCCAGCTCTTCAAGAAAGGGAAACCCGATGTTGGCACGCAGCAGGCCCAGGGACTGTATGAAAAGCAGGCTGTCAGCCATCTGCTGGTCCTGGTGGTCGAGCTGCAGCCGCAATGCTTCGTCGGCATCCTCATAGCCAAAGTGTTCGATGCGGGTGGATCGCCGGGCAAACTCGTTGATGGGATAGCGCTGCATATGGTACAAAGTATCGTCTTCCGTCTGATAAAAAAGCTCCAGGGAGGTCATCGGCGTAAGCATATTCATTTGGTACTTGGAGCCGATGCCGTCCATCTCATCTTCGAAGGTCACGTAGAGGCCTTTGAACTCTTCCATATAGTTCGGCACATTTTCATAGATCTCGGTATCGTTGGCGTCGATGAAACGCTGTCCGTACGCATCCGAAAGCGGGATGCGGATATGCGGCGGCTGCATGATGGTATCCACCAGCACGCTGTCGTTGGGCGCCGGCTGGAAATGATAGCCTTCCGGATCCTTGGTGATGGGGTCGGGATGATAGGGGATGTAGATATTGGAAAAGAGGGTGTCGCCTTCCGGGAAACTTTCGCTGAGCTCGTGCACCTGTATCGTCTGATGGGTCTGCAGGGCACCATAATGGTTATCTGTATACCGCAGCACCAGGTGGATGGAGTCCAGGCTGGGGTCCTCGCCCAGGAACAGGTCGTTCATCGGCAGGCGGGTCTGGGTATAGATGCTCGCTTTGGATTTGCCGAACACCGGGTCGTCGATCATCCCCATCACGTTGCCGCCACCAAAGTTCATGGCCACGCTGTCGTCGGGCACGGTCATTGCCGTGATCGTCAGGGTATCCAGGGTGTTCAGCTGGGCCTTGGTGTCCACCAGGTCGAGTCCCAGTTCGTCATTTTCCGTACAGGAATAAAAAACAAAAAGCAAAGCGGCCGCGGCCATTGCTTTTTTAAGAATTGATGCGAAAAAAACCCCGCAAGAACGGGGGTTTCTGTTTGTCTTCAAGGTATCAGCGTTTTTGATGATTAATTGCTGTTTGTTCCGCTTCGCCTGCAAAATGCGCATAAGCATTGACCCTGCAGGTTAGATTAACGCAAAGGTAAAAATTTTATTATTGCTCCAACACGGATTCACTAACCAATACCTCATCATAGAACTGATTGTAAGCATCGAGGTAAGTATCCCTGTCGTGATACTCCAGCAGGGGCTTGCCGCTGTTCCTGGCATACTGCTCCAGTTCGGGGTCGAGCTCCTCTTCTCCGAAAATGATCCCATCGGCATAGTCCATCGCCACTTTGCTGATGTTTGCATAGGTGGGATCCTGGTACTTGCTTAGGGTTTCGTCTGAGACCCCTTTGGCCTTCATTTTTTTACCGATGCCAGTGTCAAGCTGACCCGGGAAGGCGTCATTGTAGAGGGAATAGATCACCTTGGTGTCGGAGAACATGGGGTTGTCCTTGATGACCTCTTTGAGGTAGAAGGGCATCAGGCTGGTGAACCAGCCGTTGCAGTGCACCAGGTCGGGTGACCAGCCAAGCTTCTTGACTGTTTCGATCACGCCACGGGTAAAGAAAATGGCGCGCTCGTCGTTATCTGCAAAAAATTCACCATTTTTGTTGGTCAGGGTAAACTTGCGCTGAAAAAAGTCTTCATTGTCGATGAAGTAGATCTGCATCCGGGCCGACTGGATGGAGGCCACCTTGATGATCAGCGGATGGTCCGTGTTGTCGATCACCAGGTTCATCCCCGAAAGGCGGATGACCTCGTGCAGTTGATTGCGTCGCTCGTTGATGCAACCATAGCGCGGCATGAAGGTGCGGATCTCTTTTTTTCTTTCCTGGATGCCCTGGGGTAGGTAGCGGCCGATATGGCCCATGTGTGTTTCTTTGAGATAAGGGGTTATTTCCTGCTGGACGAAAAGAACTTTTGGCTTTTCCATAAGATTGACGAACGGTTTAAAGGATATCAGAAAATGGTCTTGCAAAATTACGCTTTTTTTTGCGATTTTTCAAATTATCCTTATTAGCTTTGCGGATTTGTTTTTTGGGTGGTATATTCTGCCGTGTTTTTTATATAAAACACAAAAAACCAACTACTTAACAAGCCATAATGGAAGTCTTCAGGCACAAAAAAACGATGAATCAGTGGGTCCGTGCGGGCAAAACACGCGGAAAAAGCGTCGGATTTGTCCCGACGATGGGTGCGCTGCACGCCGGACACCTCGACCTGGTGCGGCGTGCCCTGGCGGATAACGACCTGGTGGTCTGCAGCATATTCGTCAACCCGATTCAGTTCAACAAGCCCGAAGACCTGGAGAAGTACCCCCGCACGCTGGACGCCGACCTGGCGCAATTGGAACGGATGGGGTGCCACGCCGTGTTTTGTCCGGACACCCGTGAGATGTACCCGGGGGAGGAGACCCGGACCTACGATTTTGGGCAGCTCGACAAGGTGATGGAAGGCCGGTACCGGGCGGGTCACTTCAACGGGGTGGCCATCGTGGTGGACAAGCTTTTTCGCATCACGGAGCCCGATAGGGCCTACTTTGGGGAAAAGGACTTTCAGCAGCTGCAGATCGTCAGGGCATTGGCCAGGATGGAGGAACACCCTACGGAGATCGTGGGCTGCCCTACGGTCAGGGAGTCCGACGGGTTGGCCCTGAGCAGTCGCAACGTGCGGCTGACGGCAGCACAGCGCCGCGAAGCACCCCGGATCTTCCAGGCCCTGCAAGCCGCACGGGAGCTATACCCGGGGACGGCCGTGGAAGACATCATCCGCACCGTTAGGGCGCGCATCCATGCTTCGCCGGAGCTGGAACTGGAATATTTTGAGGTGGTCAGGGCCCGCGACCTCCTCCCGGCCACCGCGGCTGATGCCGGCGAGCCCGTAATGGGATGCATTGCCGTGCACGCCGGAGACGTGCGCCTGATTGACAATCTGCAGCTAAATTCGTAACTTTGCACCCCGCAGGGGGTTGGCCCCTGCTGACCTTATCAGAAAAATAAGCATCATGCTTCTTGAAATCATGAAATCGAAAATACACAGGGCTGTGGTTACCGAAGCAGACCTGAATTACATAGGCAGCATCACCATCGACGAAGACCTGATGGATGCCAGTGGCATCATTGAAAACGAGAAGGTCCAGGTGGTGAACATCAACAACGGGGAGCGACTGGAAACCTATGTGATCAAAGGCGAACGCGGCAGCGGCCAGATCTGCATGAACGGGCCGGCAGCACGCAAGGTGCAGCCCGGCGACATCGTCATCATCATTGCCTATGCCCTGATGGAAGCCGCCAAGGCCAAAGATTTTGTTCCCGCAATCATCTTCCCGGACCAGCACAATAAAATCTGATAAATCCATTGCACACACAGGTAAAACGATATTTGAAGGTGTTCATCTCCCTTCTGGCGGGTATTTTGATCCTTTGGCTGATCACCCGCGGGCAGGATGTGGGGCGGATCGTGGAGGAACTCAGGCAGGCCCGGTACGGGTGGATCCTGCTGGCCATGCTGTGCGCCCTGCTTAGCCATTACCTGCGTGCCGTGCGGTGGAACATGCTCATCGGCACGATGGGCTATCAAACCAATGCCTTCCAGACCTTCCTGGCGGTGATGACCGGATACCTGGCCAACCTGGCCATTCCCAGGATGGGCGAGATCACCCGCTGCGTTACCCTGAGCAAGGCATCCAAAACCCCTTTCAACGCCCTGGCGGGTACCGTGCTGGCCGAAAGGGCCTTCGACCTGGTCAGCATGCTTGCGATCGTGTTCATCACCATCGTCAGCCAATTCGGCTTTCTGCGAAACTTCCTGAACCGCATGTTCTGGGAACCCACCCTGGCGCGGGGCAGCGCCCACTGGCTGGTATTATCCATCCTCGGCCTGGCATTCCTCGCCGCAGTCATTGGCGCCGTGATTTTCTTCCGCCACAAGATGCGCCGGGCAAAGGAAGGCAGCTTCTTTTTCAGGTTAAAACGCCAGCTGCACGGGGTTGCGGCAGGCTTCCGGACCATCATGACCATGCGTGGCAAGGGCTGGTTCATCCTGCACTCTGTCCTGATCTGGGGCTTGTATTACCTGACCGTCTACCTCTGCTTTTTTGCCATCCAGGCCACCTCAGACCTCACGCCGCTGGCCGGACTGACCCTGCTGGCCGTAGGCAGCCTGGGCATTCTCGCTCCCGTGCCCGGCGGAATCGGGACCTATCACTTTCTGACCATCATCACGTTGCGTGAATTATACGGCATCGCCTCAGAGCCAGCCACATCCTATGCCTACATCACCCACGCCACGCAGATCATCGTCAACATTGCCGCGGGCACTTTTGCCTGGATCATCCTGTCATTAAACAAACAAAAACATGGCGCACAGCAAACACCAACACCTGGAGACCAGGATCCTGCGACCGGAGCAGGCCGCTGAGACCCTGCAAGGCAAGATCCGCTACTGGCGCTTCTTCGACAAGCGCCTGGTATTCACCAATGGCTGTTTCGACATCCTGCACGCAGGCCATATCGACTACCTTTCGCGGGCAGCCGACCTGGGCGATGTCCTGATCCTGGGCCTGAACACCGACGACTCCGTGCGGCGGATCAAAGGGGCTGGCCGGCCGGTCAATCCCGAAGAGGCGCGTGCCAGGGTGCTGGCCGCACTCCGCTTTGTCGATCTGGTCGTGCTTTTCGACGAAGACACCCCGGCCAGGCTCATCGAAGCCATCGCACCCGATGTGCTGGTGAAGGGCCAGGACTACCGGCCGGAAGACATTGCCGGGGCGGATGCCGTGAAGGACAGAGGGGGAAAGGTGGTAACCATCCCCTTGCTAAAAGGCTTTTCTACCTCCGGTCTCATCGACAAAATCGGCGGGCTTAAGAAAAAATAACATTCTCTCCCGCCGAATATCCGTAACTTCGTGTTGATTGGAACGATAGTTGCAGTTGCCAGCCATCATACCGGTTCTACATATGAAACGCCCATGACAGGATTTTTGACACACAGGAGGATGATTATTTTCACAGGGTGTGAATTGGTTTGAAGTTTGAGGTTTGAAGTTTGAGGTTACCCGAGGCAACCCCAAACTTCAAACGTCAAACCTCAAACAGTTGCCACACAACTCCTAAACTTTTGCTAAGAACGTAAGTGCCACAACAACAACCAGATAACAAAATATAAACAGATGGAAGAAAAACGCAAACCCCTGATACGCGCACGGGTATACATCCCCATCATCATGTCGCTGGTGTTGTTGCTTGGATTTTTCCTCGGCACCAACCTGCGGAGGCCCCACCCGGGCGACAGCAGCCAGCCTTTCTTTTCGGTAGGCGTGGAGCGCAACGACAAGCTCGACCACGTGATCAACTACATCCTCGAGTCTTACGTGGACCCGGTATCGCGCGACGAGCTCACCGATGATGCGGTGCGCAGCCTGGTGAAGAACCTCGACCCCCACTCCTCTTATATTCCGGCCGCCGAGTTCCGCCGGATGAACGACCCCCTGATGGGCAGCTTTGAAGGCATTGGCATTGAGTTCAACATGATCAACGACACGCTGGTGGTGATCACCCCCATTGCAGGCGGACCCAGCGAGGAAGCAGGCATCATGCCCGGCGACCGCATCGTGCAGGTGGAGGAAACCCCCATTGCCGGCGTGAGCAAGGCCACCGATGAGGTGGTCGACATGCTGATGGGCGAAAAGGGCACCACCGTCGACATCAAAGTCAAACGAGCGGGCCTTCCTGAGCTCCTTTCTTTCTCGCTTACGCGGGATGAGATCCCGTCGTACAGCCTGGACATTGCCTATATGGTGGATGAGCGGACCGGCTACATCCGGCTGAACAAGTTTTCGGCCACCACCTACCAGGAGTTTATCGGCGGCATGGATGAGCTCCGTGAACAAGGCATGGAGCAGATGATCCTCGACCTGCGGGGCAATGGCGGCGGTTTCCTGGAAGCCGCGATTGAGGTCGCCGACGAGCTGCTGAAGCCAGACGAACTGATTGTGTATACGGATGGCCGGAGCCGGCCGCGAAATTATGCGCGTTCCGCGCGGGAAGGCCGGTTTGAGACACAACCCCTGGTGGTGCTGATCGACGAATGGTCGGCATCCGCGAGCGAGATCATCGCCGGCGCCGTGCAGGACAACGACCGCGGGCTCGTGGCGGGACGCCGCTCATTTGGCAAGGGCCTCGTCCAGGAGCAGATCCAGATGCGCGACGGATCAGCCCTCCGGCTCACCGTGGCACGCTACTATACACCCACCGGCCGGAGCATCCAGAAACCTTATGACGAAGGAGAAGAAGCTTACTTTGCCGAGTTTATCCAGCGTTACCAGAATGGCGAAATGATGAGTCCCGACAGCATCCATTTCGACGACAGCCTCCGCTTTGAAACCCCCGCAGGAAGAACGGTCTATGGTGGCGGCGGCATCATGCCCGACATTTTCGTACCCCTGGGCGGCGACAATGACCTGGGGTTCTTCAACCGCGTATTTAACCGCGGACACATTTACACTTTCGCTTTCGACTATGCCGACAGAAACCGTGCAACGATCGAAAGCCACGACTCCGCCGAAGGCTTCGTCCGCGATTTCCGCATCACAGACGATGTATACCGCGACTTTCTGCAATATGCCGGGGATCAGGGCACCAGCATTCCGGACCAGGTCAGCCAGGAAGCCCGGACACAGATCGAAACCAATTTAAAGGCCTACATCGGCAGGAATATCTTTGGCCCGGAGGCTTTCTACCCCGTGCTACACAGCTCCGACAGGGCCTTCCGCAAGGCATTGGAAGCCCTCGAAAGCGAGGAGATGAAACTGCTGACGCAACAGCCGGCCCTATAAGCCAATTTCCGGTCCCACCCTTTTCATCGCATCCAGGGAAAGCGCCACAAACTGCGGCAGGGGGATTCCCAGCTTTTCGCACTCCCGGATGGTATCCCGGTTT
>PUPG01000080.1 GCA_003553005.1 Bacteroidales bacterium | reverse complement strand
TATGAAATTGTCGGGATCAACATGGATAACGTGATCGCTGCCAGCGGGGCCATCCACTGCGTAACCAGGGAGATCATGGCAGATGACCCGATCCACATCGCACATCCCAGGCTCTTTGACCAGGACCATCACGAAGATGGATTCGAGGTCACTGCAGCCATCCACAATGAAGCGGGCATCGATGAAGCCAGGCTATTTTGGAAGACAGAAGACCAGGACGAGTTTACAGCAGTAGACATGGTGCTGGAGAGTGACACATTTTACGCACACATCCCCGCACAACCCTGCCTGACAGAAATAGCTTATTATATCAGCGCCACCAATGCCAACGACAAGACCATCAGCAGACCACTTGTAGCCCCTGACGGATACTTTACATTTACCGTGCTCGATGACGAGGAGACCACCGGCATCCAGGCCGGGCAGGATGGCCTCAGGCAAAACATCTACCCAAACCCCAGCCAGGGTGAGTTCACCCTGTCGATGTCGCCCTCCAATACAGACACCAGGCTCCAGGTCACCAACCTGCACGGGGAAGTCGTGTACGAGGATGTGATCAACGCTTCGAACGGCGAAACGCTTAAACACATCAACCTGCAGCATGTAAGTCCGGGTTTGTACATCGTACGGCTAACCAATGCAGAAGAACGCATCACCGAAAAAGTGATGATCCAGTAATGCCATAAATGACAATCGTGTCAAAACAAATCTGTATTTTTAACCCAATCATTAAACAGCACAAGAATGGATTTGAGTAAAATCATGACGGTATCCGGTAAGCCCGGGCTATTTAAGGTCGTTGCCCAGACAAGAAACGGGTTGATCGTGGAGTCCATGCAGGACGGTAAACGCATGCCTGTGTTTGCCACCGACCGCTCCTCCACCCTGGAGGACATCAGCGTCTTTACCTACGAAAAAGACGTGCCGCTCAAAGACGTACTGTGGGCCATCCATAAGCAATATGAAGGCAAGGAAGGTCCGGACCCGAAATCCACACCCGATGAATTGAAAGCCGCTTTTGAAAAGGTTTTGCCGGATTACGACAAAGACAGGGTACACGTTTCTGACATGAAAAAGATATTTGCGTGGTACCGGATCCTGCTGGATGAAGACATGATCAGCGACCCGGAAGCTGGAGAGGATGAAACTGAAGATCAAGAAGCTGGTGAGCAGACAGCAGGAGCGGAAAAAGACACCAAAGAAAAAGACAACCCGGATAAGCAAGACAACACCTAGTGTCATGTCAACGCTACTTTAGCCGGCCCAAGTCTTGATCTTTTTCCTCATCTCTGCGACTTAACCGACACAGTAGCATTGACACGACACTAGCAACAACCAAGGCTTAGGCAGTGATGTACAAAAAGGCCATTCGTCCCATTTTATTTCTTTTTTCTCCTGAATGGATCCACCGGGCAGTAGCAGGACTATTGCCCATTTTTTTTGCGATCCCGGGGATCAGGCCGATGCTTCGAAGATCCTTCGTCATAAAACACAACAGCCTGGAGCGCAAGCTATTCGGAATCACATTCCCCAACCCGGTCGGGGTAGCGGCTGGCTTCGATAAGGAGGCCACATTGTACAATGCGTTGGCTGACCTGGGGTTTGGCCATGTCGAAATTGGCACCATCACACCAAAAGGACAAAAAGGAAATCCCAGGCCTCGCTTATTCCGGTTGCCAGCAGACCAGGCACTCATCAACCGAATGGGGTTCAATAACGAAGGCGTCGAAGACTGCATTGCAAAGCTCCGGAAGAATCACCCCAAGGTGATCATTGGGGGCAACATAGGAAAAAACACCAACACGCCCAATGCGCAAGCAGCGGATGACTATTGTTTTTGCTTTGAGAAGCTTTACGGCCTTGTCGATTATTTTGTGGTCAATATCAGCTGCCCCAACATCAAGAACCTGCAGAAACTGCAGGATAAAGAGGAGACATTAAAGATCCTCCGGGCCATCCAGGCGCGCAATAAGAAAAAGCCATCTCCCAGTCCGGTGTTGCTGAAGATTGCCCCTGACCTGAGTGAGGCCCAACTGAATGAGGTGCTTGAGATCGTTGACGAAACAGGCTTGCAGGGGATTGTAGCCACCAACACCTCGCCCCTTCGGGATGAGCTGAGCACGCCGCAGGGCCAGGTGGAAAAAATTGGCCAGGGAGGACTAAGCGGAAAGCCGCTGAAAGAAAAATCCAACCAAACAATCGCATACATCCATCAAAAAACAGGCGGGCAGATCCCGATCATTGGGGTCGGTGGCATCTTTACCGCAGATGATGCCCTGGAAAAACTGCAGTCCGGGGCCTCATTGGTTCAGGTATATACAGGTTTTATATATGAAGGCCCGGGAATTGCAAAAAAAATCAACAATAAACTAATGAAATAGGCCCATCAGCATATATTTTGGCAAATTTTTTGTTTTATCTCAGTCACCATGATCAAAAAATCCGCCGCCATATACAGGATCATCGTGATGTTTATCCTGGTAGCATTTGCCACAGTTGCCAATGGCCAGCACCAGGGCGAGTTCCGGTTTAACCGCGACAGAAGTTCCGTGACCATCCCCATACGTGTCAGCAATAACCTGGCGGTCATGCCGCTCTACATCAATGACCAGGGGCCGTTTCATTTTATCCTGGACACGGGGGTGAACACCACCATTCTCACCGAACCGCGCATTGCGCACATGACCAACCTGACCATTGAAGATGAAATCCTGATCTATGGTCTCGGTGGTGAAGGCATTGTGCAAGCAGCACTGGCCTCAGAGGTGAAGATCAGCATGCGGGGAATCACGGGTACCGGCCTGAACATGGTGGTTGTTCCGGAAGACATTCTTTCCTTCAGTGAGGTGTTCGGGTTCCCGGTGTATGGCATCATTGGCTATGATTTCCTGCGACATTTCCCGGTGGAGATCAGCTACGCCTCGGAGTCCATCCGGGTCTTCCGCACGGGTGATTACCGGACTTACAGAGGAAGCAGGGAGTTGCCTTTCCAGCTGGTGCATGGCAAACCCTATGTAGAATCGACGATCATCGGGCAAAATGGCGATACCCTGACCACCCATTTGTTGCTGGATCTTGGTGCAAGCCACCCGGTATATCTCAACAATGACTACATGGGCATGTCGGATCATACGATCGCGGGCTTCCTGGGCAAGGGCATCAGCGGCAAGCTAATGGGCAGGATGGGAAGGATTGAAAGCCTGTTCCTTGGTGATGTGGAGATCCCTGCCCCCATCGTGTCGTATCCCGATGCGGAGTTTCTGGAGTTTTACGGAATGGAGATTGACTGGGAAGGCATTATCGGCGGTGGGATCATCAAGCGGTTCGACATCATCCTGGACTATCCCGCAGAAAGATTGATATTTCGACCAGGATCATTTTTCCGTGAGCCTTTTCATACAAACCTGAGCGGATTGGAGATTGTCGCCAGGGGTGCCAATATGCGTGAATTCATGATCCTCTATGTGCGTCCGGGATCCGTGGCCTATGAATCCGGGGTACGTGCCGGAGATCAAATTGTGACCTTAAATGACAGGACTCACGTGCAGCTCACCATGGAAGACATCATGCATATCATCTCAGAAAGGGCGGGGCGAAGCGTATCAATGACCCTTCTCAGGGATAACGAGATCATCCGTGCCAACTTCCGCCTGCGTGAAGACCTGTTTTAGCCAGGAGTTTAACTTTTCCCGCCGTAAATTCAGGGCCGCAAATAAGGCATGTCTTTCTCCCGGCCTTTTTCAACCCAGTCTTCCGGGATGATCTTCCAGTTATCGCGACTTTCCGGGTCATAGGCACCCATTTCCCTGAAGTGTTCGATCATGTAGCTTCTCAGGTCGCGTTCGCTTGTAAAGACAATGCGATCGGATAGTTCTTCTCGGGGAATGCCGGCGCCTTCGGTAAGGTGTCCGCCGCCGCCACTGCCACGGTAAGAGTTGATGGCCACAATATAGGTCGCTTCCGGATCAAAGGCCGATCCATCTTCCATTTCCAGGATCTCCACCCGTTCGCCTGCAGATTCGCGAACATCGACCCGATACCTGATTCCGGCTGCAGAATCAAAATTATACGGCGGGTTGCGCAGGGCACCCCTGCCACGCCTGCCCTCAGGAATGCGTCCCAGTTCATCCCGGCGCAAATTTAGCAGGTGATCGTCTTCGTCAAGCATCCTGTTCAGCCAAAGGCCATACGAAAACTCCAGGTGATCCAGAACCTCCTGGCCGGTCAGCTCCATGGCATAGAGGTAATTTTCGTATTCGTATAAACGGAAAAAGTCACGCATGTGCAGTTTGCCCTTCCTGATGGTTTGGTCGAAAGCGAGCGGAGCCGTGAAACTGATTTCGGCGTCCGTCAGCGCGAGCTGGATCTCATGCACCAGGTCGGTGAAAGGTGCGCTGCCAAACAGCGACTCGATAGAATGCATGTCCTCGCTGATCCGGCCAACCTCTTCATTGGCAAAATTCAGAATATCCTGCACATCATCCTCAAACTCCTGAATAAACTGGTGACTGGGAACAGCTTTGTCTGTGGAGATCATTTCAGCGCGGATGTCTTTAAGCTCAAAAGGCGCACGACGGGATTCACGCCTAAAGGTCAACTCAGCAAGTGCCAGATGCTCAGCAAAGTGCCCTGGGCCCATCACCAGCACATCATCTCCTGCCGTGTTGCTGACGGTTTGAATTCTCCGCTGATGGTCGTGTGAGGAAAAGATCACATCAAAACCATGCACGTGTTTTGCGATGTAGCCAGATGCATTTTCCAGCGGATGGTCCTCGGGGTCAGGGTCCAGGGGACCAAAACCACTGTGAAACAATCCAATGATCGCGTCCGCTTCTTCTTCGGCCTGGATGTGGTCTACCCAATATTGCGCACTTTCTACCATATCTTCAAAGACAAGGCCTTCCCATAAGTGCGGCGGCAACCAGCTCGGAACTCCCGTGGTGGTTAACCCCAGCACGGCAACCTTTACCCCTTGCCGTTGAATGATGGTGTATGGCTTAAAGTAGGGTTCACCCGTCTCCTCGTCCAGTACGTTGCCCCCAAGCCATGGAAAGTTAAACTCCTCCAGGATGCGGTTATACACCTCCGCACCGGCTTCAATGTCGTGATTGCCGATGGTAGCCGCATCATAACGCATGAAATTCATCACCCGGCTGAAAAGATTCTGATCTGTTTCCTGCACGAAGTTGGCATAATAAGCTGCGGGGGTTCCCTGGATCAGGTCTCCGTTGTCGAGGAGGATGAGGTTGCTGCGATCCCTTGCCCGCAAGGATTGCACCATGTAGTAGACATTGGCCATGGAAGTCTTGGCCGGACGATTGGCCACAAAGTCATAGGGGAACAACCGCGCGTGTACGTCGGCGGTGACAGCTACCTGTACTTTTACTTCCCGGGCATTGCTTGCCACGGGAATGGCCATCCACATCGCCAGCAATGCAATGATGATCACAGGGAAACGGGTCATGGGTGATGTTGTTTAAGTGTAACAAAGAGATAAAAAAAATGGGCAAGCGGTAAGCGTAACCTGCATGCCCATAAGTGGTCGCTGTGCCTTACTGCCCAAGATAGGCTTTCAAAAGCTTGCTCCTGGAAGTGTGTTTGAGCCGGCGAATGGCCTTTTCCTTGATTTGACGTACCCGCTCCCGGGTAAGGTCAAATTTGGCGCCGATCTCATCGAGTGTAAGCCCGTGATTCATGCCAATGCCAAAATAGAGGTTGATCACGTCCCGCTCTTTTTCCGTCAGGGTGGCCAGGGAACGTTGAATCTCCCGGGCGAGTGATTCGTGGATCAGGCTGGAGTCGGCATTGGGAGAGTCGTTGTTGACATACACATCCAGCAGGCTGGCATCTTCACCCTGCACCAGGGGCGCATCAACAGATACGTGGTGGGTGGAAATCCTGAAGGATTCTGTGATCTTGTCTTCATTGACATCCAGGGCATTCGCCAGTTCTTCGGCAGATGGCGGCCGCTCATATTGCTGTTCGAGTTTGGAAGCTTCTTTTTTGATCTTGTTCAGCGAACCTACCTGGTTCAAAGGCAAGCGCACAATTCGCGACTGTTCAGCCAAAGCTTGCAAAATGGATTGGCGGATCCACCAGACGGCATAGGAGATAAACTTAAACCCACGTGTTTCATCAAAACGCTTGGCTGCCTTGATCAGCCCGAGGTTGCCCTCGTTGATCAGGTCTGGCAGGCTAAGACCCTGGTTCTGATACTGTTTGGCCACAGAGACCACAAAACGCAGGTTGGCTTTGGTCAACTTTTCCAGTGCCACCTGGTCACCCTGTTTGATGCGCTGGGCCAGTTGAACCTCTTCCTCCGCCGATATCAACGGGACCTTGCCAATCTCCTGCAAATACTTATCCAGTGACGCCGTATCACGATTGGTTATTGACTTAGAAATTTTCAGTTGTCGCATATAGCTGTTTTCCTGTATTTAAGAAGGTTAAATGAGGGCTTTTTCGCCCGGAGTGGGAAAAAACCCTCAAAGGTACAAAAATTTTTCGTAAGTGGCAATTCCTGCGCGCCATTATTGCACGGAAATACCGCTTATGTTGGTTTTACTCCAATCCAATGCCATAGTATGCGCGGGTACCGTCCGGTGTCACCCCTTCAATGAGCACGCCACCCGTTCTGTCTTCCAGGATTGCCCCGACGTCATCCGGATGATGCACCTCCTGGTTATCGATATGGGTAATGATGAAGCCCTGCCGGATGCCGGCATTGCTGAGCACACCACGCGACAGGCTGGCTACACGCACACCATGATCGATATTCAATTGTTCCAGGGTCTGATCAGAGGCAGCTTCAAGTCGGGCACCGAGCATTTCCGTAACCTCGCGGTCATCCCTGGTCACGCGGGACACCTCTCCGTAAATGTTCTTAAGCGTGGCTGTGGTTTCGCTTTCCTGACCATCCCGGTAATACCTCACAAGCACATCGTCACCCGGACGTTTGCGGCCAACTGCTTCGATCAGGTCTGCAGGGTTGCGGACCTCGCTGTTGTCAATGCGCAGGATCACATCACCTTCCTCAATGCCAGCTTCGTCAGCAGCACTACCCTCTCCCACACGCTCCACATACGCGCCACGGATCACACCCAGACCACGTTGTTCAGCCTCGCGGCTGGTGAGCGGCGATATGGTCACACCCAACATGCCTCGCTGAACCTCTCCGTACTCCAGGATGTCTTCCGCCACTTTGCTCGCAATATTGGCCGGTATCGCAAATGAATAGCCCGTAAATGTGCCGGTAGTTGAGGCAATGGCCGTATTGATGCCGATCAACTCCCCGCGGGTGTTGACCAGGGCGCCACCACTGTTGCCCCGGTTCACAGCCGCATCGGTCTGAATAAAAGACTCGATGGCCAGGGTGTCTGTAAGAATATTAATATTGCGGCCTTTGGCACTGACAATGCCCGCAGTAACCGTAGACTCCAGGTTAAAAGGGTTGCCGATGGCCAGCACCCATTCGCCCACCAGGACATCGTCTGAATTTCCAAACTCAAGATATGGAAGATCCTCCTCGTCTATCTTCAGCAAGGCAATATCTGTAGTGGGGTCGGCGCCAATAAGCTCCGCCTCATACATCCGGTTGTCGTTTAGGGTCACTTCAATTTTGCTGGCGTTGTCGATCACATGGTTGTTGGTGATCACGTAACCATCCGGCGAAAGGATCACCCCGCTTCCCGAACCAATGGCCGGGGGCCTGTCGGGCGATGGCCTTCTGCGCGGACCAAAAAAGAAATCAAAAAAATCATCAGGTCCAAAAAAATCCTGTTGCGGACTGCGTTGGCGTTCGAATTCTGACTGAATATGTACCACCGCATTGACCGTCATCTCAGAGACCACGGTAAAGTCCGGCAGACCATCAGCAAAATTCTCCATATGCCGGGTCAAAGAAGCAGGTATCCGCTCAGTCCGGTGAGGGATCACATGTGAGACCTCCTGACCCGCAGGTTCGGGGGTAAAGTAGAATTGCTGAATGCCCAAAGCCACCAAGCCGCCAAGCACAGCAACAACAAACAAACCCAGAAGCTTTTTCATGATTAACGCTTTATTTAATGGTTAACAATCCGTATTCACACATTGTTTATGCAAGGTGCGTCATTTTTTAAGTCAGCATGTCACCTGCACGTTACCCCTTTCTTATCAATAAATATGCCTTAGGACCTCAAATTTTCTTAACAAAACCTAAAATTGCATCATCCAGGCCGATATTCAGGTATTTCACCGTGGACTGAATAACAGCATGCCTGCCAGATTGGCACTTACATCACTCCGCCGCGGCACCCATGACATTCGTATAGGTGGCTAACTGATTTTTCGCTACATTTGGACTGAAAAACACAGCAAATGCGGATCCATTTTGAAAAATATCATGGCACCGGCAATGATTTTATCCTCATTGACAACCGGGATCTGACTTTCCCGCACGCAGGGCAAAGCGGACAGCAGATCATCAGCCGGCTGTGCAACAGGCATCTGGGAGTTGGTGCCGATGGACTGATTTTGGTTGAGCCAGACCGGCAGACGGATTTTCGGATGCGGTTTTTTAATGCAGACGGCCTGCCTGGTAGCTTTTGCGGAAATGGCAGCCGGTGCGCCATCGCTTTCATATACCAGAACCACATCGTGCACAAAGAACAACTGCATTTTTCTGCTGCTGACGGTATCCATCAGGCCACCGTAATGGCAGCAGGTGACCACCAGGTGCACGTCCGCATTTCACTCATGGATGTAACCGCGCCCGATAAAATCCAGGCGCATGAACCGTTTGACCGGATCGCCTGTTTTGTAGATACCGGCTCACCGCATGTGGTTATCTTTGCAGAAAAGATCGACGACATCAACGTCGCGATGCATGGGCGACGCATCCGGAATGACGTGAGGTGGCAACCCCAGGGGGTCAACGTGAATTTTGTGGAAAACCTGGGAAATGGCAACCTTTATGTAAGAACCTTTGAACGGGGCGTGGAAAATGAAACCCTGTCCTGTGGCAGCGGAGTCACCGCAGTGGCCATCGCTGCGCACCATATGAATGTAATAAATAAGGAGTCCCTATCGTTGCTGACCAAAGGTGGTGAGTTGCACGTGTCCTTTGCACCGCCCGCAAAAGGCACGGATAAGTACACCGGGATCACGCTCGAAGGTCCGGCTGCAAAGGTGTACAGCGGGGAAATATCGCAAATGGAACTGGACCAATGAAACCACTGGAAGGAAAACACATACGGTTGCGCCCGGTCGAAATCGAAGACCTGGACCATTTGTACAGGTATGAAAACGATGCGGAGATGTGGGTCGTCAGCAACCACCTGAACCCCATATCGCGTTTTTATCTTGAACAGTATATTCTCCATGCAGAAAACAACATTTACCGGGATAAACAGCTGCGCCTGATGATCGAGAACCTCGACAAGGCATGCGTGGGCATCATTGACCTGTTTGAGTTTGATCCCCATCACAAACGTGCAGCCGTGGGCATCATCGTTGACCCGCAGCACCAACGCAAGGGTTATGCCAGTGAGGCGATCGATATCATCAAAGCATATGCAAGGGATATTTTGCACCTGAAACAGTTGCATTGTGGTATCGGTAGTCAGAACGAAGGCAGCATCAGGTTGTTTCAAAACAAAGGATTTGAAGTAACCGGCACCAGGAAGGCCTGGCGGCTGCATAAGGACGGTTGGCATGATGAGCATTTTTTGCAGCTTTTGTTGACTTAGCCGATGACCAACGAAACATCGCGGGGCCGGAATGTTAACTTGTTGATTAATTTTACGCCAATGAGAATCCCATTGCTGATCAAGATTGTGGCTGGCGCATTGCTCGCCCTGGCAGCGGTTGCAGGCGTCCTGTTTTACCTGTATGTACATGCACCCAACGTGG
>PUPG01000164.1 GCA_003553005.1 Bacteroidales bacterium | reverse complement strand
TCGACAACGCGGTGTTCTCCTGGTCTACCGACTTCAACATCAGCAGGAACCGGAACAAGGTGCTTGAGCTGTACCAGGGACAACCCCTGGACAACCTCGGAAGAGGCAGCAACAGCGTCAGGGAAGGGGAACCCATCGGAATCTTTTATGGATACAAGAGCCTGGGTGTGGACCCCTCGACCGGCGACATCGTGTTTGCCGACATCAATGGCGACGGACAGATCACCTCGGAAGACCGGACCAAAATCGGAGACCCCAACCCCGACTTCACGGGCGGCCTGACCAACCGGTTCCGCTACCAGAACTTCGAGCTGAGCGTCTTCCTGCAGTTTTCTTATGGCAACGACATCTTCAACGGCACCCGCATCTACATCGAGTCGATGAAGGGCGAGGACAACCAGACCACCGCTGTGCTTGACCGCTGGCAACAGCCGGGCGACGAGACGGACATCCCGAGGGCCACGGAGCTGGATCCCAATAACAACAACAGGGTCTCCAGCCGCTTCATTGAAGATGGCTCTTACCTCCGGGTGAAAAACCTGAGGCTGTCCTACCGCTTTACCCCGGAATCTGCCGCCAGGATGGGTATGCGCAGCGCACGGGTGTTCATCTCCGGCGAAAACGTGCTCACCTTCACCAATTACAGCGGGATGGACCCGGAAGTGAACTATGCCGGTGCCGATGACCTCAGAAGGGGCACGGACTTCTTTACCCACCCGCAGGTGCGCACCATTTCGCTTGGCGTGAGCCTCGACATCTAAAGCCGCTGGACGACACGTGCCCGTCCTGGTGGTCAGCACCAGGCCAGCACGGCAACCAGCCGGCGGACGGGCACCCAAACGCATTGTAAAAACAAATAAATCCCAGATAAAATGAAAAAAACAATATTGCTGCCCCTGCTGCTGTTGTTCGCCTTCTCCGCATGCGACGTGCTGGATGTCGAACCCTATCACAGCATCCCGGGCGAAGAAGCCATCGAAAGCAAAGCCGACGTGGAAAGTGCCATCACCGGCACCTATTCTGCACTGCAGGCTGCAGGCTATTATGGCCGGAACTTTCTGGTGGCCGGCGACCTGCCTGCCGATAACCTCGCCTGGACAGGAACCACGGCCGGGTACAACCAGATGGACAACAACAGCATCCTGGCCGACAACGTAATCGTGGAAGGGATCTGGGCGGACATCTACCGGATGATCAACCGCGCCAACCACACCATCGCACAAATTCCCCAGGTGGATGAGCTTACCGGCGATGAGGCCAATGCCTACACGGCGGAGCTGAAGTTCCTGCGCGCCCTGGCCCATTTCGACCTGGTGCGTATGTTTGGTCCGGTGCCCATCCGCACGACGCCAGCCACCGAGGACGAGGGCGACCTCAACGTGCCCCGCAGGCCTTATGCCGATGTGTTTATGCAGGTGCACGACGACCTCGATTTTGCGGAGGCCTACCTGCGGACCAACGTGGAGCAAGGGTTGGCGTCAAAGGCTGCCGTGCAAGCCCTCAGGGCACGGGTCAGCCTATTTGAATATGCCATTCACGGACAAGAGGGGCAACTGGCGACCGCCGCCGCCGAAGCCACGTCCGTCATCGAAGACTACGGCCTCGCCCTCGTGCCCTTCGAAAACCTGTTTGCCGACGGCCACAATAGCGAAAGCATCTTTGAAGTGGACTTCTATGAACAGGCACGCAACAGGCTGGCGGAGTACTTCTTCCCGACATCGCTGAGCGGAAGAAGGGAGTTCTCGCCGACCGAAACGCTGTACGAGCGGTACGATGAAGGCGACGTGCGCCGGGACCTGTCCATCGCGATCGATGGCGATAACTTCTATGCCATCAAATACGATGACATCGAGACGGGAACCGACAACGTGTATATCCTGCGACTGGCAGAGATGTACCTCATCCGCGCGGAGGCCCACGCCCTGCTCGGTGAAAACCTCGACCAGGCACGCGACGACGTAAACGTGGTGAGCGAAAGGGCAGGCCTGGATCCGGTAGATACCACCGATCCGGCAGAACTGCTCGACATCATCCACGAAACCCGGCAGCTGGAGTTTGCCTTCGAAGGGCATCGCTGGTTTGACCTCGTGCGCAGCGGCAGGGCGGTGGAAGAACTGGATGGCCTGGATGACGAATGCTACACGCTCTTCCCCATCCCCTTGGGTGAGCTGCTGACCAACTTCCACGAGGAGATGTACCAGAATGACTGTTATTAAAAAGCCAACAGCTAAAAGCCAATGGCCAATAGCACTCCTGTTGAACACCTAAACTTCAGATAACCAAATAATTTGCAAAACAGTAAACACATGAAAACCTTGCTGAAAATAATGAGCCTGCTGATCGTACCGGCGCTGATCGTGGGTCTGAACGCCTGCTCGGACGATGACCTGGAGGTGCCCGCACCAAGCACCCAGGCTGCATTCGACTATACGGTCGAGGTAAAAACAGATGACGACACCGGGGAGATCCATTATGAGGTCTCTTTCGAAAACAAGTCCCTGCACGCGGTGAGCCATCACTGGGACTTTGGCAATGGAAACACGTCAGACGAAAAGCACCCCGTGGAGGTCTACGAAGCCGACGGCGTGTATGAGGTGACCCTGACGGTGGAGCCGGAAAAGGAGTTGCACTATAACAAGCTGGAAGCTTCCGAGCGCCTGAGCCTGGTGTCCACGATCTTCCGGGAGCGCTTCGACGACCCCGCACTGGAGGAAGACTTCCCACCGGAAGGATGGACGCTGATCGACCTGAACGGTGATGGCAACAACTGGTATTGGGACAGCTTCGAAGGCGATGACGAGACGGAGTATTATATCTTGTCCGACTCCTGGGACCAAAGCACGGGAGATGTGCTCGAGCCGGACAATTGGATCATTACCCCACCCATCGACCTTACTGAACACGGCGAAACGGTGCTGGAGTTCTACGTGACCCCAAGGGCCAACGATCCCGACTTCCGGACAGAGAAGTACAGCGTGCTGGTGTCCACCACCGGAACCGAAGTCGATGATTTTGAAACCATATACAGCGAACGGCTCGACCCGGAGATGGAAAACTGGGTGTGGGCGCTGCGCTCACTCGACCTCTCGGAGTTTGCCGGGGAAGAGATCCACGTGGCCTTCAGGCACCACGACTCCACCGACCTCTGGTCGATCGTGCTCACGGACATTCACCTGTTTGCAGGTAGCCTGTGATGAAACGCCCATGACGTTTTTTCGACACACAGGAGGGTGATTATAGCTAAGCAGGCTATTGGCCATTGGCTATTGGCAAGAAAGCCAAAGCTAATAGCCAAAAGCCAATAGCACTCCTGTTGAAAACATAAGATTCAGATAACCAATAATTTGCAAAAACATAAACCCATGAAGACAACCCAGTTATACATTGTGCTGGCTTTGTTGACTGCCGTGTCCTGTCAGCCGGCTGCTGAAAGGGCCGCAGAGGAACACCCGGAAGGAAGCCTGTTCATTATCGGCGGCGGCAGCCGTCCCGCCGAGATGGTCGAGCGGATGATCGACGAAGCCGGCATCTGGGATGAAGGCTATGTAGCCATCCTGCCAATGTCCAGCGCCGAACCCGACTCGGCCATCATCTGGGCCAGCGAACAGTTCCTGGAGCAAGGCATCACCCGCATTGCCGGTTTTAACTTCCTGCCCGCCGAAGAACCGCCCACGGAGTGGGTGGACTCCGTCAGGAATGCCCCACTGATCTACATCAGCGGGGGTGATCAGAATCGCTTCATGGACATCGTCTACGACGGTCCGGTGATGGAGGCGATCCACGAAGCCTATGCCGATGGCGCCTTGATTGCCGGGACCAGCGCCGGTGCTGCCGTGATGAGCGAAAAAATGATTACCGGCGACGAGCTGCGTTACCCCGAGTACCGCCCCACCTTTCCGGTGATCGAGTCGGAAAACCTGGAGATCGCCGAAGGACTGGGCCTGCTGACTACCGCCGTGATCGATCAGCACTTCGTGTGGAGAAGCCGACATAACCGCCTGATCACCTCCGTGCTGGAATACCCGGAGCTGCCAGGCATTGGCATCGACGAATCCACCGCCATCCTGGTCCACGGCAATGAAGCCGAAGTGGTAGGAATAGCCCAGGTGCTGGTGTACAGAAACCCGGACGCATCCCAAACCCAATATGAAGATAAGCTGGGCGGCCGAAACCTGCAGCTGGACGTGTTCCTGCCCGGCGAACGATTTGCCATCAGCCAAAAACCAATCACCGATCGCTAATTTACCAGCAAAAGACAGTTATTGACCGGTCGCCAAGAGTCAACACTGAGACCTCGTTTAACCTGTGAACAAGCACGTCTTAAATCGTTGATCCATGCTGAAGAAGATACCCCACACCTACGTCATCGTGTTTTTCATCATCATCGTGGCCGCCGTGCTCACCTGGTTCATTCCACCGGGAAAATACATTGAGGAAACGGTGGTCATCGATGGCAGGGAACAGACCACGATGGTCTTTTACTACGAAGACCAGCTGCCGGAGGGCCATACCCTCGACAGCCAGCCACAGACCTGGCAGGTGCTGTCTGCGCTCTTCAACGGCTTTGTCCGCCAGTCCAACATCATCGTGTTCATCCTGATGATCGGCGGCGCCTTCTGGATCATGAACCAGACCAAAGCCATCGATGTGGGCATCATGTCCTTCCTGCGCTACGCCCGAAGGCTCGAAAGCAACGCCACGATGCGGCGGCTGGGGGTGGACAACATCATCATCGTGATGGTGATGCTGCTGTTCAGCGCCTTCGGCGCCATCTTCGGGATGAGCGAGGAAACCATCGCCTTCGTGATCATCCTGATCCCGCTGGCAATCTCCATGGGTTACGATAGCATTACCGGGGTGTGCATGGTCTACATCGGCGCCCACCTGGGCTTTGCGGGCGCCATCCTCAACCCCTTTACCATCGGGATCGCCCAGGGCCTCGCCGACCTGCCCCTCTTCTCCGGACTCGAATACCGCCTGTTTGCCTGGTTGGTGATCAACGTCGTGGGCATCGCCTTTGTCCTGCGATACGTGGCCCGGATCCGCAAGGACCCCACGCGTTCCATCATGTATGAAGAAGACAGCTACTGGCGCAAACGAGAGGCCAGCGACGTGAACAACATCACCTATTATACGCCTAGGATGGCCTGGTACGTGTATGGGGCGGTCCTGCTGGTGCTCGCCATCTTTTCGGTGATGTACCCGGTGTCTACGCTGACCGTGGGCGCCTCCTCAGCCACCATTACCGTGATCCCCGTGGCCACCGTGGTCTTTGCCCTCGCCGGGATCTGGACGCTCCAAAAGTCCGTGCACTTCTTCATCCTCCTGCTGCTGGCCTACACCATCCTCTTCCTGATCGTGGGCGTGATGGGCTACCAGTGGTATGTGATGGAGATCGCCACCCTCTTCCTCGGAATGGGGATCGCTGCAGGGCTTGCCGTCCAAAAGGATGCCAACGACATCGCCACCTCCTTCCTCGACGGGGTCAAGGACATCATGTCGGCCGCCATCATCGTCGGACTGGCCGGGGGCATCATCGTGGTGCTGGAGGATGGCGGCATCATCGACAGCATTCTTTACGGACTGAGTCGTTCGCTGGGCCAGTTTGGCAGCGTGGCCTCCGTGGGTGTGATGTACGTGATCCAGACCATCGTCAACATCGTGATTCCAAGCGGCTCAGCCAAGGCGGCCATCACCATGCCCATCATGGCGCCCTTCAGCGACCTGATTGACATCTCCAGGCAGGCCACCGTGATGGCCTTCCAGTTCGGCGATGGCTTTACCAACATGATCACTCCCACGTCGGGGGTACTCATCGCCGTGCTCGGCGTGGCCCGCATCCCCTACCACAAATGGGTCAAATGGGTCGCCCCGCTGATCGCCATCCTGATCCTGCTTGGCTTCCTGCTGCTGATACCCACGGTGACGATGGATCTTTCGGGGTTTTAGGCTGCCAGCCGCCGTGACCGGGGGCGGATGAAGATTCTGGCTGGCCGGGAGGCTTTCCCTGCAAGGCAAATGGAAGCGGCGTGCGTTATGAGGCCCCCAATGGTGTTTGGAGCAAACTGTGTGGGGCGCGAACACTGGAGTTAAATGAAAAGTTACCTGTTTATCGGTTTTTTGGGATTTCACTTTATGGCAAAAACGAGACGTATGCAAGGACTATTGACGATTTTATTGGTTTTGGCAGGGACTGCTGGTTGGACCCAGGAGATCTACCATACGGGCAATGAAGAGCCCGCAGACACGGATCATTTGCCTGGACTGGTGCTGGCGGGCGGGGAAAGCGACAACGACGACGCGATGACCTGGATGCTGCAGCGAGCCGATGGCGGCGACGTCGTGGTGCTCCGGGCCACGGGCTCAGATGGGTACAACGATTACCTCTATAGCGGACTGGGCGTGGAGGTCAACTCGGTAACGTCCATCGTGATCACCGGACCGGAAGATGCAGATAGCCAGGAGGTGCTCGACATCGTCGCCGAAGCGGAGGTGGTGTTCATTGCCGGGGGCAACCAGTGGCACTATGTAGATGAGTGGCGCGACAGCCAGTTGCTGGAGGCGCTTAACGGACTGATCCACGACAAGCAGATTACCATTGGCGGGACCAGCGCCGGAATGGCGGTTCTGGGTGAGGTGGTGTTCACCGCAGAAGAAGGCACCGTGTGGTCTTCAGAAGCCCTTTCCAACCCCTACCACTGGCGAATGAAGCTGGAAAAGGACTTCCTGGAGGTTCCCTTTATGGAACAAACGGTCACGGACAGCCATTACAACCGCATTCACGACGACGGGATGAACCGCCACGGGCGGCACGTGGGCTTTATGGCCAGGATGGTCGCCGACTGGGATATGGATGCGCGCGGGATCGCGGCCAACGAATATACCGCCATCGCGGTGGATGAAACGGGAAAGGCCCGGGTCTTTGGCGATCCTGCATACGACGATTATGCCTATTTCCTGCAGCAATATGGCGGACCGCCAGAAACCTGCGTCTCCGGCGAACCCCTGCACTGGGAACGGGACCAGGAAGCCATCCGGGGATACAAAGTGAAAGGTGATTTTGAAGGAAGCGGCTGGTTTGATATCGACGGCTGGGAAGAAGGCGAGGGCGGCGAATGGGATTTTTGGTATGTGGTGGACGGCGATCTGTTTGTGGCGGGAGAGGAGGATGATACCAGCATCCAAGGGCCTGAAAAAACGGGTCTGAACCTAAAACTTTACCCCAACCCGGCAGAGGACCTGCTCCACCTGGAGCTGAAAAATGCCTTCCCGGGAGAAACCGGGGAAGGTCTTTCGGTCGAAGTGCGTGCGTCCGACGGCCGCCTGGTGATGCACGCCAGGCCGGGTTACGTACCCGGTGAAGCCATCTCCCTGGATGTCTCTGACCTGCCTGCGGGCGCCTATGTCCTCCGCCTTACTGCGGGCAGAGAGACCATCAGCAAGTCGTGGATCAAGCGGTAAGCTTGCCCTGGTTTTCTTCTCAGCATCTGCTTACGCAGAATCATCCGCTTTTTTGTTTATGCGCGTTATCGACGCTCATTTTTTAAATGATTGATAAGCAGGCCTTAAGGTTTTTGTTTTTGTGATTTTTGGATGGTGCATTGCTGAAAAAAGGTCCGGGCACCCATATCTGGCGCTTTGCTATTGGACGAGGATCCGGGTCACCTGCCTGCTGCCGTTGGTGGAGATCTCGGCAAGATAGATGCCGGCACGCACCGGAGCCGGGATGCTGCCCGTAGGGGATGCTAGCTGGTGGGAGGCGATCTGCCGGCCGTCCACGGCATAGATGGTGATCCTGGCTGGCAGGTCGTCGACTGCGTAATGGAGCTCGCCGGAATGGTACCATACCTGGTGTGGCGGCTCTGTTGGCTCATCTGTGCCGGTAGGGATGAAGGATGAGGTGATGTGCAGCTCAAACCGGGGCCAGGCGTGCTGGTTAGCAGAAGCCACAAAGCCATAGGGGCGGTCTTCGTCCAGGTCGTGCAGCTCGCCGGTGTGTTTGTCGTAAAGATAAAACGGCACGTCGATGTTGTTGTCCAGGAGGTGCAAAGTGTACTCCCTGCCGGGCTCTGCGGAATGAAAATAAAAGCGCAGCCTCAGGTCATCGGCGTCGGAAGGCAGGGCAAGCGTAGAGAGTGGGATGCCATCCTTCACCGAATAGAATACCGGCCCCAGGCCTTCCAGGAAGTGCGAATCAAATCGTGTGTCAAACCCTTCAGATGCCTCGTGGGTCAGCCTGACCAGGCTTTGTTGCTGTGCGTCGTGTTCCGTGGCAGTGACCATCATCCGGAGACGCGCTTCGTCCGCGGGCACCTCGGCGATGCTGTCGTGGGTGCGGGCTGCCTCCGGGATCGTCAGCGCATTGGCCTCATCGAAGGCCTGGACGAAAAAGGCGTGCGCAGGTGGGATGATGCCCTCGCCTGCGGGCAGGTCGACGTAACCTCCGTTTTGCCAGATCTTGGCCGTGTGGGCAATGCCCGAAAGCTGCCATTGGTGGACATCCCAATGCAATCCGGCGGCAAAGGGGTTCCCCAGCAGGTGCCAGCCTTCCCCCGTGCCTGGCGTAATGCTTAAGGCCCCGGGGGAGAGGTCCGCTACGGTCGCGTGGCCGCGATAGCTGATCACCGGACCGGGGTCTCCGTCGTAAAGGTAGCCGCTGCCCGGCAGCAGGTCGTCCTGCAGCCAGCCATCGTCTTCGTCCCACAAGGACTGCCAGTCTCCCTGGACTTCATCCCACCGGGAAAAAAGCGTTTGATCCAGGTCGTGCGACGCCACCAGCGACGCGAAGGACTGTCCGGCGACCGGTGCGCTCAGCAGGCTTGCGGCGTCCTGTGCGCGAACGTGTGCATCCACGTGGCTTTCCATCTCGATGGGAATGCCTGGGGTGTGATGGATCAGCGATCCGGTACCTTCTGTGGTCGACCGGATCAGGATGCCTGGAATGGCATCGTTTTCGGCATAGATGTTACCTTTCACGTCGAGGGCACCGTGGGCGCCAATGGTCAACAGGGCCCCGTCTTCGATGTAAATGTTGGTGGCGGTCCTGGCTTCTTCGACGTGCAGCGAAGCCGTGCCTTCGGAGGAGAGGATGATGTGATCGCCGGTTTCGGGCACCCCATTCGTCCAGTTTTCCGGGTCGTCCCACTGTTCACCGGGACCAGTAAAGGTGGTGGCCTGTTCCACCCCGGTGATGATCAGGGACACATCCTGGCGGCCATCCTCCAGTGCTCCCTTGTGTGTGATTTGCAGGGTGTAGGTGTTGCCGGCCGCTGCATCCGGAATGAAGATTTGCTCTACGTTGTCGCGAAAATTGTCGCCGGTGGCCGCTGGCTGCGCCGGGTTTGCCGGATCCAGGATGTAGGGCTTGTGGCTCTTGCCCTCGCTGTCAATCAATCGCATGTCCAGGTCGTTCACCAGCACCAGGTCCGGGGGATTCAGCGAAGATGGCGGGATGTCGCCGGGCGGATCGATCCACGCGATGGTCGCCCGCAGGGGCTCCTCTCCGGAAGCCCAGAAGGGCAGGTGGATGGTGTCGCCCTCGTGCAAGGTGAGCTCCCGGATGAGGAACTCCTTGCCCTTGGAAGCGTCCCTGGAAATCACCCGAGCCGCTTCGTGGGCGTTCAGCACACCCCAGCCGTGGCTGTAGTCGGGACCGGCGTGTGGGCTTGCCTGGTCGGCCGTGTGGATGAGCAGGCCCTTCATGGTGGCGGAGCTCACCGCGTCGTGTCCGTAGGTTTGATTGTATTGCTGCAACAGGAGGCCAACGGTGCCGCTGACGACGGGAGCGGCCATCGAGGTGCCGCTCATTGTGGTATAATGGTTGGTCGACTGGGAGGACGTGGAATAGAGTTCGATGCCACTGGCCACCAGGTCGGGCTTGATCCGCCCGTCGTTGGTGGGGCCCCAGCTGCTGAAGTTGGGCATCTGCACGTCGGCGGGCTCACTGT
>PUPG01000070.1 GCA_003553005.1 Bacteroidales bacterium | reverse complement strand
TGTTCTTGCCGCTGCGGCGCGAGTCCAATACGCCCTTGGTTTTCAAAATGTTCAAATGATGCGATGCAGAAGCCTGTTCAATGCCGAGGGCCTCATAAATCTGGGTGACATTCATCTGCTCCTGCTTCTCAAGCAGGCCAATGACGGCAATCCTCATCGGATGGGCGATCGCCCTGAGTTTGCTGGCCGCTTCTTCTAACTTTTTTGGATCAAGTTTGCTATTTGCCATGATACACTATTTTTATATTCGTTTAACCGATAATTTTTACAAATGTAGCAAATATATAAATATGTTTTCCAGTGTAGTATCTTTTTAATTATTTTTTATTGTTTTTAACGTCTCGTAAACTGCATCCACCATCGATGCACGCTATTCCTTCTTTTGGCTGCATACTTTGGCGGAGAAGAATTCTCTGTTCATCAGGGCAATGAAATCCACGGAGATCCCTTTCGGGCAATCGAACTCGCAACCATAGGTATTGGAGCAGAAGCCGAAGCCTTCGGCGTCCATTTGTTGCACCATCTTATCGACCCGTTCTTTGCTTTCTACCTGGCCCTGGGGAATCATGGCATACTGGGCGATTTTGGCGGCCGCAAAGAGCATGGCAGATGAGTTCTTGCAGGCGGCCACGCAGGCACCACAGCCGATACAGGTCGCCGCGTCGAAGGTGCGGTCAGAGACCTGTTTGTTGATCGGATTGCTGTTGGACTCCGGTGCACAGCCGGTGTTGGTGCTGATGAAGCCACCGGCATGCATAATGCGCTCGAAAGAACTCCTGTCCACACAAAGGTCTTTGATCACCGGGAAGGCGCTCGCACGCCAGGGCTCAATCACAATCGTCTCGCCATCGGTAAACTCACGCATGTGCAGCTCACAGGTCGTGGTGTTCCGCATCGGACCGTGGGGACGGCCGTTGATATACAAACCGCAGGAGCCGCATATGCCTTCGCGGCAATCGTGTTCGAAGGTCACCGGCTCATCTCCACCCTCAATGAGTTGCTTGTTCAGGTAGTCGAGCATCTCCAGGAATGACATCTCCGGTGAAACATCTTTCAGGGGGTAGTTTTTAAACCCACCTTTGCTTTTGGCGTGTTTTTGCCGCCATATTTTTAGCGTAAATTCCATCTGTTTATTTTTTGTTATCTAATTGTTGTTGTGGCACTTACGTTCTTAGCAAAAGTTTAGGAGTTGTGTGGCAACTGTTTGAGGTTTGACGTTTGAAGTTTGGGGTTGCCTCGGGTAACCTCAAACTTCAAACGTCAAACTTCAAACCAATTCACACCCTGTGAAAATAATCATCCTCCTGTGTGTCAAAAAAACGGCATGTGCGTTTCATCTCATTAATTGTTTAAGGCTTATTTATAGCTCCGCTCCTTCACTTCCACGAATTCAAACATCAGGGGTTCCTTGTAGAGTTTGGGTTTTTCTTTCGCTCCCTGGTATTCCCAGGCGCCTACATAGGCAAATTCGGCATCGTTTCTTTTGGCTTCGCCCGTTTCGGTCTGATGCTCTTCCCTGAAGTGTGCCCCGCAGGACTCTTCCCGCTGCAGGGCATCCTCGCACATCAGGCGGCCCACTTCAAAGAAATCGGCGACTTTGAGCGCTTTTTCGAGTTCCTGGTTGTAATCATTTTCGGATCCGGGCACGCAGATGTCTGCCCAGAACTCTTTTTCCAGCTCATCCAGCAGCTCCATGCCCTTTTTCAGGCCTTCTGCATCGCGGCGCATCCCGCAATGGTCCCACATGATCTTGCCCAGCCGCTTGTGGAAACTGGAGGCTGTCTGTTTCCCCTTGATGGCCATGATGCGTTTTACCTTGTCTGTAGATGCCTGGGCGGCTTCGTCAAACGCCTTGCCTTCCACCGGGATTTTGCCGGTGCGGATGTCATCCGCCAGGTAGTCGCTGATGGTATTGGGGAGGATGAAATAGCCATCGCCACTGCATTGCATCAGGGAGCTGGCGCCGAGCCGGTTGGCTCCGTGGTCGGAAAAGTTGCTTTCGCCGATCGCAAAAAGCCCGGGTATGGTGGTCATCAGGTTATAATCGACCCACAGGCCGCCCATCGTATAATGTCCGGCCGGGTAGATCCGCATGGGTTGTGTGTAGGGATTGATGCCGGTAATCTTTTCGTACATTTCAAAGAGGTTGCCATACTTGTCGCGGATGGCTTTTTCGCCCTGGGCCCCGATGGCGTCTTTGAAGTCGAGGTAAACCGACAGTCCGGTATCACCCACGCCATATCCGGCATCGCACCGCTCCTTGGCTGCCCGCGAAGCGACATCCCGTGGCACCAGGTTGCCAAAGGCCGGATAGCGCCGCTCCAGGTAGTAATCCCGTTCTTCTTCGGGGATCTCCGTCGGATGGCGCTTGTCGCCCTTCTCTTTGGGGACCCATACGCGGCCGTCGTTGCGCAGCGATTCCGACATCAGGGTGAGCTTGCACTGGTAATCATTCAGTACGGGAATGCTGGTGGGATGGATCTGGATGAAACTGGGATTGGCAAATAATGCGCCTTTCTTATAAGCACTCCAGGCGGCGGAGGCATTGCTACCCAGCCCCAGGGTGGATAGGTAAAACACCGTGCCGTATCCACCGGTGGCAAGCACGACGGCGTGTGCCGAGTGGCGCTCAATTTCGCCGGTAAGCAGGTTGCGCGTGATGATCCCCCGCGCCTTGCCGTCTACAATGACCACATCCAGCATGTCGCGGCGGGGAAACATCTTCACCGTCCCTTTGGCGATCTGGCGGTTAAGCGAAGAATAGGTCCCAAGCAGACACTGCTGGCCGGTTTGTCCCTTCGCATAGAAGGTGCGGCTTACCTGCACCCCGCCGAAGGAACGGGTGTCGAGCGACCCGCCATAATCCCTGGCAAAGGGCACGCCCAGGGCGGTGAAGTGGTCGATCACATCGTTGCTCACTTCTGCTGCACGATATACGTTGGCTTCACGGGCCCGGTAATCGCCCCCCTTCATCATGTCGTGGAACAGGCGATAGATGGAGTCGTTATCGTTTTTGTAGTTTTTGGCGGCGTTGATGCCTCCCTGTGCTGCCACAGAGTGCGCGCGGCGCGGAGAATCCTGGAAGCAGAACACTTTTACCTTATAACCCAGCTCTCCGAGCGAGCTGGCAGCAGATGCACCGGCAAGCCCGGTGCCCACCACGATGATCTCGATCTTTTTCTTGTTGGCGGCGTTGACAAGGCGCAGTCCGGTTTTATGCCGGCTCCACTTTTCGGCCAGGGGGCCATCTGGAATCTTGGAATCAAGCTTCTGCATAGCTTATGGTATTTGGGATCAGGGAAAGGATCAATGAATAAAATAAAAATATAAAGGGATCACGGAGAAGCCCACGCTGATGGCCAGGGCGTAAATGGTGCCAATCACCTTGATGGCTGGTGTGTATTTGGTGTGGTTGAGCCCAAGCGACTGAAATGCGGACTGAAAGGCGTGCTTCAGGTGGAAACCCAGGAAAACGAAAGCTGCGATATAGCCGATGACGTACCAGGGATTGGCGAACATCACCTCTGCCATCCCAAAAAAATCATACCGGTCAGCCACCTGTCCGGCCTCCCCGGGTATGCTGACCCAGCCAAGCTTGACAAAGAAGAAATTCACCAGGTGAATGATGAGAAATACGAAAATGATCACACCCGTGTGGAACATGAAGCGGGAAAATTTGCTGGTCTCTGTTTTCAGGGGTTTGTAATACCTTACCGGACGTGCCCCGTAATTATGCCACTGCAGGGCCGCGCCCAGAATGATGTGGATCAGGAATCCCGCAAAAAGGCCATACTCCATCACTTTGACTGCCGGGTTCGTGGTGAGGAATTCCACGGCATTGCCGAAAGCCGCCCCACCGTCTCCGGCCAGCATCAGCAGGTTCGTCGCCAGGTGAAAGACCAGGAACAGCATCAGGAAAATACCGGCCAAAGCCATGACGTATTTTTGACTCAGGGATGAAAGGTTCAGGAAAGTTTTCTTCATGGGAAGGAGATATGTGGTGCATAAACTGAATCTCAGGAGAAGCTGGCCTGAATTCAAATCATGAATAATACAGGCTAAACAAATGTATGATGTATCTTTTTAATTTCCAAACGAATGGGCTATTTATAAAGATTTTAAACAAGTGTATGGGCGTTTGGGTGAGGGATGATGGAACTGGCGGCGTGGGCACTGGACGAGAGCGGGGCTGGATTGGATTGGGACATTTAACGCATTAGCAAGCGGGTTGCAGCCGTTTTCAAGCGGATTGCAGCCGTTTTGATGGGTGCGCCACCATCAGATTATGTATTTTCCTGCCAATGTTGTAATTTTGATTGACCACAAGCAGGTTGACAGGACAAGTTCGCCAGGTGCGTCACTCCCTGAGCACCTGCTGATGACTGGCATTGCTGCCAGGGGGATTCGACAATGTATTCAAGAGCATATAAACCAAAAAAGACAACGATGTTTGACGCAAAGACCTATAGCGCGCGCCGAAAGCGCCTGAAAGAAAAGATGAACAACGGGATTGTCCTGATCATGGGCAACGTGGATGTACCGATGAACTACAAAAGCAACACTTACCGGTTCAGGCAGGACAGCAATTTTCTGTACTTCTTTGGCCTGGACTACCAGGGCCTGGCTGGCGTGATGGATATTGATGGTGGTGAAGACATCATCTTTGGTGACGACGTGGGGCTGGATGACATCATATGGATGGGGCCGCAGCCTGGCATTGCAGACAGGGCCCGTGAGGTTGGAGCAGAGAAAACCATGCCCATGGCCAAGCTGGCTGAGGTGATAAAAAAGGCCAGGGATGAAGGCCGTCCGGTACACTTTTTACCGCCTTATCGTGCGGAAAACAAACTAACCCTTGAAAAACTGCTGGATATCCGGGTGGACGACCTGAAAGACCAGGCTTCCGTTGAACTGATCAAGGCCATCGTGGCCCTGCGCAGCATCAAGGAGCCCCAGGAGATCCAGGAACTTGAAAGGGCCATGGAAACAGCCTACCGCATGCACACGACCGCCATGAAAATGGCCAAACCGGGTGTGTATGAGCATGAGATCGCCGGTGTGGTGGAGGGCATCGCCATAGCTGCCGGCGGCATGTTGTCGTTTCCGCTGATTTTGTCTGTGCGGGGAGAGACCCTTCACAACCATGCCCATCACAACAAGATGGAAGAAGGCCAGCTGATGCTGATGGATGGCGGAGCCGAAACCAGCATGCATTATGCGACCGACCACACCCGTACCATTCCGGTTAACGGCCGGTTTACGGATCGCCAGAAGGCGGTATACCAGATCGTGCTGGATGCGCAAAAACAGGCAATCCAGGCCATCAAGCCCGGTGTACCATTCCGGGATATCCATTTGCTGGCTGCCTCAGTGATTACCGACGGACTCAAGGGGCTCGGACTGATGAAGGGCGATACCCGGCAGGCCGTCGAGCAGGGGGCACATGCCCTGTTTATGCCGCACGGCCTCGGCCACATGATGGGCCTGGATGTACATGACATGGAGGATCTGGGTGAAGATTATGTGGGCTACGATGAGGAGATCAAAAGAGCAAGCCATTTTGGTACGGCATTCCTGCGGCTGGGCAGAAGGCTCCAGGAAGGGTTTGTGCTGACCGTGGAGCCCGGCATTTATTTTATCCCGGCACTGGTTGACCAATGGGAGCAGGAAGGCAAGTTCAAAGAGTTCATCCGGTATGACCAGGTCAGGGAATATCTTGGATTTGGTGGTATCCGCATTGAAGATGACGTGCTGGTCACGGATGAAGGCTTTAACGTGATGGGTCGTCCCATCCCCAAAAGCATTGAGGACATCGAAAACTTCATGAACCAGTAACCTGCATTGGCCCGCTGAAACCTGCGCAAAGCTGATAAACCGCGCAAAGCACATAAAAAAACCCCGGAGCTGTTCAGAACTCCGGGGCTACCAATCAACTAACCAAAACAACAACATGAAGATTTTTACCTTATCTAAAAGATTATGAGGTTTCTACTAGGTATAACTCCAAAATCTTCATTTTGTTTCACAAGATACGAAAAAAAAGAATAAATTTTGTTAATCTGTGGTTGTGGATGCAGATTAAATGACTTTTGTTTCTTTCAGGCACTGATAGATTTTTTGCCAGCTCCGCTCGATGTCATGGTCCAGTCCGACAGAAAAGCGGATCAGCCCCTCTGACAGGCCCATTTCTTTTTGCACGTCTTCGGGTACCTCACTGGATGTGCTTTTGCCCGAATTGCTGAACAGTGTCTTGAAATAGCCGAGACTCACGGCCAGGTAACCCACACCTTCTTCCTGCATTTTTTCCATCAGGGCATTTGCCTTTTTGGATGTTTTCAGGTCAATGGCAATCATGCCGCCAAAACCGAAATCAGGATGCATGAACACTTTCATGAGTTGATGCTGCGGGTGTTTGGGCAGACCGGGGTAGATCACGCGCAAGCCCGTAGCCGCAAACTTCTCGGCCAGGTAAAGCGCGTTTTCGCTGTGCTTCTGCATGCGGATGTGCAGGGTGTGCAAATTCTTATGGATGCTTGACGAGCGCAACGGGTCCAGGATGGGTCCGAGGAGCATGGCTGAACCGGTGTTGACATCCGAAATGGCCTTCACAAAGTCCTCACTGGCGCAAATCGCTCCGGCTACACAGTCATTCTTGCCGTTCACAAACTTGGTCAGGCTGTACAGTACAATGTCTGCTCCCAGCTTGGCCGGCGCCATGATCATCGGCGTAAAGGTATTGTCGACAACAAGCTTGATGTTGTGCTTGCCTGTGATTTCTGACAGTTTGGGAAGGTCTGAAACCTGCAACAAGGGGTTGGTCACCGACTCTGTGTAGATCATTTTGGTATTGGGCCGGATCGCTTTTTCCACCTCGTCCAGCTTGGTAATGTCTACAAAAGAGACTTCGATGTTGAATTTCTTGAGGTAGTTTGACAGGAAGGCAAAGGTGCCGCCATAGGTGGTGATGCTCGACAAAATATGGTCGCCGCTGTTGCAAAGCTGCAAAATGGTCGTGGTGATGGCTCCCATGCCTGAGGCTGTCACCCAGGCACTTTCCGTACCTTCCATGGAGGCCAGTGCATCGGCCAGGTATTTGTTGGACGGGTTCCAGTGACGGGAATAGAGGAAACAGCCTTCTTCCTCGCCCTGGAACGTGTCTACCATGGTTTTGGCCTCCATGAACGTATAGGTGGCCGAATCGGTGATCGATGGATTGACGTCGCCAAACTCTCCGAATTGCAGCAGGTCCTGGATATTGGATGCCGGATCAAATTTTTTCATATCGGTATCTTTTAAAAGTTAAACAGGAATATCCCCGTATGGCCTCCTGAAATGGTGCAGGCCGGTCCCTCTATTACAGGCAAGGGAGAAACGGGTGAAAAGCACGGCAAAAGTATGTTTTTTATTCGTACATCCGAAATTATTAACGGGAATTAAGACTATCCGGGCGATTGAGTGTTTACCGGTATGAACTTTTGCGGCAAGCTGACAAAATTCCCGTAAATTTGCATCCCATGTACCATTAAATCATTTGCATATGTTTACAGGAATTATAGAGACAACAGGTAAAGTTGTCAAAATCGAACGCGACAGGGGCAATATCCATTTTACGATCGAAACCCCCATCGCCAGGGAGCTGAAAATCGACCAGAGCATCGCTCACGACGGGGTATGCCTGACCACGGTGGATGTGGACAAGGAAAAAAACCAATATACCCTCACGGCGATCCAGGAGACCCTGGATAAGACCAATATGCGCACCTGGGAAGAGGGCTATGAAGTCAACCTGGAGCGCTGCATGCGGGCTGATGACCGGCTGGATGGCCATATCGTGCAGGGTCACGTAGACCAGACGGCGGTATGCACCAAGGTCGAGGAGCTTGACGGCAGCTGGAAGTTTTATTTTGAATACGATCCCGGCCCGAAAAACATTACCGTCGACAAGGGGAGCATTTCCGTGAATGGCGTGAGTCTTACCGTGGTGGACTCCGAGCCCAATATGTTTTCGGTGGCGATCATCCCGTATACTTACGACGTGACCAACTTCCGCAATTTCCGTCCGGGTTCCGTCGTCAACCTGGAGTTTGATGTGATCGGGAAATACGTAGCCCGTCTGCTTCAACTGCACTTTGATGCACAGAAATAAGCAGTTAGCTGCAGATCAAATAAAAAAGGCCGGTTCACACCGGCCTTTTTTATTTGATCGTTGTTGACGCGCTGGTGTTACTTGAGTCCGCGCTGACGCAGCAAGGCATCAATTTCCGGTTCGCGGCCGCGGAAGTTGATGTACATCTCCATGGCGTCCTCAGTGTTTCCTCTTTCGAGAATCTCTTCGCGGAAGCGCCTGGCTGTTTCCTGGTCGTATACGTCGCCTGTTTCGCGGAATGCTTCATACGCATCTGCGTCGAGCAGGCCTGACCACAGGTAGGAGTAGTAGCCGGCAGAATAACCACCTGAGAAGATGTGGTTAAAGTGCGTGCTGGCATGGCGGAAGTGGATCTCCGGAATCATGCCGGTGTTTTCAATGGTGCGTTGCTCGATAACCTCAGCTAACTCATAGAGCTTGTCTTCATCAAACTTCTCTGAAATGGTGTGGTATTCCATATCCAGGAAGGTAGAAGCCAGGTATTCGACATTGGCAAAGCCTTCGTTGAACTGTGCACTCTCCACGATGCGGTCCATCATTTCATCGGGCATCTGTTCTCCGGTTTCGTAATGGAGGGCAAAGGTTCTCATCACCTCAGGCTCGTTGGCCCAGTTCTCCATAAGCTGCGAAGGCAGCTCCACGAAGTCGCGCGATACGGCTGTTCCTGCAAGGCTGCCGTAATGAACGTCGGAGAGCAGGCCGTGCAGGGCGTGGCCAAACTCGTGGAAGAAGGTGGTCATCTCATCATAGGTAAGCAGTGAAGGCCTGGTAGCAGATGGTGGAGAGAAGTTTCCGTTGATGGTTACGATGGGGTGTACAAACTGTCCGTCCTGGTCCACGCGCTGCGTGCGGAAAGAGCTCATCCACGCACCACCGCGCTTGCTGTCCCGTGGGTGAAAGTCCATATACAGGATTCCGATGTGTGATCCGTCGGCTTCCTGGACTTCAAACACCTGCACGTCTTCGTGGTATTTGGGCACGTCGTTGCGTTCGATAAACTGCAGCCCCCAGAGTCTGTCCACGATCATGAAGATGCCGTCACGCACCGTATTCAATTCAAAATACTGGCGAACCAGTTGTTCGTCCAGCTCATACTTTTCTCTCCTGACCTTTTCGGTGTAATAGCGCCAGTCCCACTGTTCGAGGGCAAAGTCATTGCCTTCGTCATAGATCATCTGCTGCAGCTGCTCCCTTTCCTGCTTGGCCAGGGCCAGTGCGGGCTCCCATACTTCGTTGGCGAAGTCCATCACCGTGGGAATGTCGCCAGCCATGGTTTCTTGCAGGCCAAAGTGGGCGTGGTTGTCGTAACCCATGAGGTTGGCCCGTTCGTGGCGCAGGTTGGCAATTTTTGCCAGGATCTCCCGGTTGTTGAATTCATTGTCGTTGTTGCCGCGGTTGATGAATGCCTGCTGCATCTTCTTGCGCAGGTCCCGGTTGTCGGCGTTGTAGAGGAAGGGCATTACACTGGGATTGTGCAGGGTGAACACCCACTTGCCTTCCATGTCCATGCCTGCAGCCCGGTCGGCAGCATCTTCAATGGACGACTGTGGCAGTCCGGCCAGGTCTTCTTCGTTGTCGATGACCATGGTGAAATCGTTGGTTTCGCCCAGTACATTCTGACCAAACTGCAGGGTAAGCGAGGAGAGCTCTGAGTTGATCTCGCGGAGGCGTGCTTGTTTGTCTGAGGGCAGGTTGGCGCCGCTGCGTTCAAAACTCTTGTAGGTTTCTTCCAGCAAACGCATTTGCTCATCCGACAGGTCCAGATCGTTGCGCTGGTTGTACACTTCCTTCACCCGGTCAAAAAGATCCAGGTTCAGCCGGATGTTGTCCGAATGCTCCGACAGCTTCGGCGACATGTCCTGTGCGATCTCCTGTATCTCCGGACCGGTCAGGGCAGAGTTATAGTTGGAAAAGACAAGCATCACCCTGCTAAGCAGTTCGCCGGAATACTCCATGGCTTCGATGGTGTTTTCAAAGGTAGGAGG
>PUPG01000066.1 GCA_003553005.1 Bacteroidales bacterium | reverse complement strand
GAGCCCATGTCGTGCGTGGAAAAAATGATGGTGGCACCTTCCTGCCGCAGCTTGAGGATCTCTTCTTTCAGGATGTTGACGTTGATGGGGTCGAAGCCGGTGAACGGCTCATCGAAAATCAGCAGGCGGGGCTTGTGCAATACGGTAATGATGAACTGCACCTTTTGCTGCATGCCCTTGGACAGCTCCTCTACTTTTTTGTTCCACCAGGGACTCAGGTCGAAACGTTCGAACCACTGATTGAGCAACTTGCGTGCATCGTGCCCGCTGAGGCCCCTGAGCCGGGCGAGATATTCAGCCTGTTCGCCTACCCGCATCTTCTTGTAAAGGCCACGTTCTTCCGGAAGGTAGCCTATCTGCCGGACATGTTTGGGCGTGAGCTTTTCACCGTCGAGGAGGATCTGACCCTCATCGGGTCCGATGATCTGGTTGATGATTCTGATGAGGGTTGTTTTCCCTGCCCCGTTGGGACCAAGCAGTCCGAAAATGCTCTGCCCGGGCACATCCAGGCTTACCCGGTCGAGCGCCCGGTGCCCGGTATACGTTTTAGAGATGTGTGCTGCTTGCAGGAGGGGGGTCATTATGGCGGTGTTTCCTGGACGTAAATTAGTTAAAGACGTCTTTCATCTTCTCGAAAAAATTCTTGTCCGACTTTTTCGGGTTGGGTTTAAAGTTTTCGGAGTCATCCAGCTTCTTGAGGGTCTCTTTCTCTTCTGCGGAAAGCTTTTGTGGCGTCCATATGTTGATGTTGACCAGCAGGTCGCCGCGACCATAGGCGTTAACTGAGGGGAGCCCTTTATTTTTCAGGCGCAGCACTTTCCCGGGCTGTGTGCCGGGTTCGATCTTGATCCTGGCTCTGCCTTCCAGCGTGGGCACTTCTATCGTGGTGCCCAGGGCGGCCTGGGGGAAACTGATGTGGTGGTCATAGAGCAGGTTTTGTCCATCGCGGATCAAATGCTCGTGAGGCTTCACTTCCACCATCACAATCAGGTCGCCGGGAATGCCACCCCTGGGTGCCGCATTCCCTTTGCCGCTGAGCGACAACTGCATGCCATCTTCTACGCCGGCAGGGATGTTGAGGCTGATGGTCTCCTGGTCTTTGACGATGCCATTGCCATAGCACGACGAACACTTTTCTTCAATGGTTTGTCCCTGTCCGCCACAGCTCGGACAGGCTGCAGTGGTTTGCATCTGACCGAGGAAGGTATTGGTAACGCGCGTTACCTGTCCGGCGCCATTGCAGGTGGAGCAAGTGCTGAAGGCATTGCCGCCTTTGGCACCCGTTCCGCTACAGGAGCTGCAGGCCACGTTTTTGTTTACCTTGACCCGCTTGTTTGCCCCTTTCAGCACTTCTTCCAGGGTGAGTTTTACCTTAATCCGCAGGTTGGTGCCCCTGTTGGCCCGGCGGGAAGTACGACGCCCTGAGCCGGCGCCAAAGCCACTGAACCCACCACCGCCAAATGCCTCGCCAAAGATGTCGCCAAACTGGCTGAAGATGTCATCCATCGACATGCCCCCGCCAAAACCGCCGGCTCCACCGCCGAAGTTGTTGCCCATGCCAGCATGCCCGTACTGATCGTAACGGGCCTTCTTCTGCGGGTCCCGAAGAACCTCGTAGGCTTCAGCAGCCTCCTTGAACTTGGCCTCTGCCTCTTTGTCGTCAGGGTTTTTGTCGGGGTGATACTGCAAAGCCTTTTTGCGGTAAGCCTTTTTGATCTCTTCAGGCTTGGCATCCCGCGACACACCCAATATTTCGTAATAATCTCTTTTTGCCATAAACCATTAACCTTGTGTTGGGAAAGCTTCTTTAGCCGGCGATGGCCGGCATCTTGCCCATATTCATCATCAGTTTGCCACCACAACCCTTGCGTGGCGAATCACTTTTTCATTAAGCATATAACCCTTCTGCACCACTTCCTTCACCTTGCCTTTCTCTTCTTTGCTTTCTGCCGGCAAGTGCGTCACGGCATCGTGGTAATCGGTATTGAAAACTTCTCCCGCTGCCGGGATCTCTTCCACGCCCTTTTGCTTGAGGATGGCCTTAAACTTGTTGTATATCAACACAATGCCCTCTTCTTCTGCATTCGCGCCGGTCTTGTTGCGGGCAACTTCACTGGCCCGCTCCAGGTCGTCGAGCACGGGTAAAAGTGCGGATATCACGCCTTCTGCGGCTGTTTTAGAAAGCTCAAGCCGTTCTTTGGTGACCCGTTTGCGGTAATTGTCGAACTCGGAAAAGAGCCGGAGAAACTTGTCATTGGCTTCTTCAAGCTGCTTCTGCAGTGCTTGTATCTCCTCCCTGGTTGATTCCAGCTCTTCAGACAACAACGTGGCATCTTCCGTGGACTCCTGCTGTTCTTCCAGGGTTCTGTCCTGCGTTTGCTCCTGGCTTTCTCCGGCAGCTGCTTGTTGCTTTTCTCCCTGGTGCTTTCTTTCTTTGCTGTCTTTGCTTTTTTTGTGCGTCATTCCGTAACCGGTTTATTCGTTATAATAATCCACAATATTTTCATCCACAACTGGCATTGCAAAAGCTTTGCCAGAGGACAGATCAAGCCATTTTGTCAGTTTACAGCCTTTTTATCTGTGCGCCCAGTTGCTGCAGGCGGGTATCGATGAACTGGTACCCCCGGTCAATCTGTTCGATGTTGTGGATGATGCTTTTGCCTTCGGCGCTCAGGGCGGCGATCAGGAGGGCCACACCCGCCCGGATGTCGGGGGAGGTCATTTCCAGTGGCTTGAGCGGGTATTTCCGGTCGAGGCCGATCACCGTGGCCCGGTGGGGGTCGCATAAGATGATCTGGGCACCCATGTCGATCAGCTTGTCCACGAAAAACAGGCGGCTTTCAAACATTTTTTGATGCACCAGCACGCTTCCCTTGGCCTGCGTGGCGAGCACCAGGATGACGCTCAGGAGGTCCGGCGAAAATCCGGGCCAGGGGGCGTCGCTGATGGTCAGGATGCTGCCATCGATATAGGTGTCTACCTCGTAGCTGTCCTGTGCCGGGATAAACAGGTCGTCGTGGCGTCTTTCCAGCACCACGCCCAGCTTGCGAAAAACTTCCGGAATGATGCCCAGGTGTTCGTAGGCCACGTCGCGGATGAGCACTTCTGAGCGGGTCATCGCGGCCATGGCTATGAAGCTGCCAATTTCAATCATGTCGGGCAACATCCGGTGGGCGCACCCGTTCAGGCGATCCACGCCGTGGATGGTGAGCAGGTTGGAACCCACACCTGCAATATTGGCACCCATGCAGTTAAGCATGTGACAGAGCTGCTGAATGTAAGGTTCGCAGGCTGCATTGTAGATGGTGGTTTTGCCCTTTGCCAGCGTGGCAGCCATGAGGATGTTCGCCGTGCCGGTCACCGAGGCCTCATCAAGCAGCATGTCGCATCCATGCAAATCCTTGCCTTCGATCTCATAGAAATAATCGTCCTGGTCATAACGGAATTTGGCCCCAAGCCTTTCCAGTCCGATGAAGTGGGTGTCCAGCCGCCGCCTTCCGATCTTGTCTCCGCCGGGCTTGGGAATGGAAGCCTTGCCGAAGCGGGCGAGCAGGGGACCGACGATCATTACGGAACCGCGAAGTTGGGCCACCTTCTTTCGGAAACTGTCGTCATAAAGCAGGTCCAGGTTCACTTCACGGGCACAAAACGCATATTTGTGTGTATCGAGTTGTTTGACCTCCACGCCAAAATCTTCCAGCAGGTCGATCAGCTTCAGCACATCCCGGATGCGCGGAATGTTGTCGATGATCACCTCTTCGCTGGTAAGCAAGGTGGCACATAAGATCTGAAGTGCTTCGTTTTTGGCGCCCTGTGGCTGGATTTCGCCACGAAGCTGGTGTCCGCCGTAAATTTCAAATGATCCCATAACCGCTTATTTTATGTGTTTATGTTTTTCAACTAATTGGTTATATGAATTTTACGTTTTTAACAGGAGTGCTATTGGCTCTTGGCTTTTAGCTTTTGACTTTCTTGCCAACAGCCAATAGCTAGAAGCCAAAAGCCAACAGCCAATGGCCAATTTAGTCCAAAAGTCCCCGCGATAATAATCATCCTCCTGTGTGTCAGATTTTTGGCATGGAGGTTTTATTTGGCCTGATTCATTCCGCACCAGTGCCTGGCTTCCGTGGCCCGTTACAACCTGTCGCACAGGGGAGCAACGGGCAGGACAGGCGCAACAGTGGCGCCGGTGATCAAAGTCCGTTGAATGCACCCGTGTGGGTTAATTTTTGCGTCCCTTTTGGCTGTAATTTTTCCCGGATTGCCGCCCCTGGTATTTTTTCTTCTTGTTCTTGGCCAGGATGTCGCTGGTCTGATGCAGCTTAATGTTGTCTTCCAGGTTGAGCTTTCCGTCAGACATAATAGACAGGTGCTCAGCGATCTCTTCGTCAGTGACATCATCCCGGTTCCAGGTGAGGTAGGATTTTTTGAGATGATTGGCGATCAGCTTGACCAATGTGTCTTTCATATGACCGTCTTCCAGTTCACAGGCTTTCTCAATCATCCTTTCGATATGCCGGCCGTAGTGCTTGAAAGTCACATTGTTGGTCGCATACTTCAGGGGCTCCGGTTTCCGTGTCAGGGTTTCCTTGCTGGGAAGCGGGTAGGGGCTGTCCACGTCGAGGTCGAAGTCGGCCATGATGAACAGGTGGTCCCAAAGTTTGTGCTTGAAGTCGTTTACATCGCGCAGGTGCGGGTTCAGTTGCCCCATCACGTTGATGGTGGCCCTGGCCAGGTGATTGCGCTTATCCCTGTCCTCAACCGATTTGATATGATCGATCATTTTGTGGATATTCCGGCCGTATTCCGAAATAACCATTTTGTCCCTTGAGCTGTTATATTCCATAATCTATGATTGTTCTGGGATTTATTACGGGAAAGATTCTTTTGCAAAGATAATGAATAATCCATTACCGCTAAGTCACTTTATCCCAATATTTTCAGCCTGGCAAACTTCAACAGCAGCTGTTTCTTGCCTGCCCCGGCAAATACCACGGTGGCTTTGGCACTCTTGCCGCTACCTTCCATGGCCACCACCTTGCCTTTGCCAAAGCGTTGGTGCTTGACTTTCATGTCCACGTTTAAACTTCCGGGATCAAGGATGGCAAATCCACCCTCGCCGGCTTGTTCTGCCCCGCTGCTTGAGGCGTCCCCGGTTTTAGCTGGCTGATCCATGTTTTCAGTGAGCTTGCTGAAACGCTTGCGGCTTTCTGCGAAGCTCTCCTGGGTCGTGCTCTTCAGCCGTTGCCTGCCAGGGGCTGAGAGGTAATTGACATACTCCGGGTCCAGCTCATCGATAAAGCGGCTCGGTTCGCACAGGTTGAAATTCCCGTACCGGAACCGCGTTTCAGCCCAGGTGATGGTGGCCTGCTTCATGGCGCGTGTGATGGCCACATAGAACAGGCGCCGTTCCTCTTCCAGTTCAGTCTGGCTGTTGATGGACAGCTGGGAGGGAAAAAGGTTCTCTTCCACGCCGGTGATGAACACATAGGGAAATTCCAGCCCTTTGGCCGCATGGATGGTCATCAGCGACACCTTATTGGTGTTCTGGGGGTCTTCGTCCTGGGTGTCTGCATCGGTGAGCAGGGCAATGTCCTGCATGAACTCGTCCAGCGTGCGCAGTCCCCCGTTGCCTTCTTCCTCGCTGTCGGACCGCACGAAGTCCTGCAATCCGGTGAGCAGCTCCTCGATATTGTCCCGCCGGTTCATGCTTTCCGGACTCCCATCTTCGAAATAGAGTTTCCGGATTCCCGATTTGTTCACGATCAGCTCGCCCATCTCAAAGGCATTGATCTTGAAAAGCCTGGCAGCGAAACTCTTGACCATGGTGATGAATTCCGACAATTTCCTGGTGATGCCGCTGTTGAGCTTTACCTGGTGGGCTTCCGGGTCGGCGGCCACCTCCCACAGTGGTTTGTTTAAATCATTGGCTGCGGCCACCAGCCGGTTGACCGTCGTAGCACCGATGCCCCGGGCCGGGAAATTGATCACGCGCAACAGGGCATCTTCGTCCATCGGATTAATCACCAGCCGGAAGTAAGCCAGCAGGTCTTTGATCTCCTTGCGCTGGTAGAAGGATACGCTGCCAAATATGCGATAGGGGATGTTCAGCCTGCGCAGGGCTTCTTCCATGGCTCTCGACTGGGCGTTGGTGCGATACAGTACGGCAAACGCGCTGTTTGGGAGCTGGTTTTGCTGAATCAGGTTGAAGATCTCATTGCCCACCCAATAGGCCTCATCTCCCTCATTGGCGGTTTGCATCAGCCTGATTTTCTCGCCACCCGAATTGCTGGTCCAAATGTGCTTTTGGATCTGGTTTTTATTATGGGCAATGAGGCTGTTGGCGGCTGAGACGATATATTCCGTGGAACGGTAGTTTTGCTCCAGCTTGAATAGTTTATAATCGGGATAGTCGTTCTTGAAGTTCAGGATGTTCTGGATATTGGCCCCCCGGAAGGCATAGATGCTCTGGGCATCGTCGCCCACCACACAGAGGTTCTCGTTGTTGGCAGCCAGCTTCTTGACAATCAGGTATTGCGAAAAGTTCGTGTCCTGGTACTCGTCCACCAGGATGTGATCGAAGCGTTGCTGGTATTTATACAGTACATCGGGAAAATCGCGCAGCAACACATTGGTGTTGAAAAGGAGGTCGTCAAAGTCCATCGCTGAGGCCCTGCGCAGCTTTTGCTGATAAAGGCTGTATATCAGTCCCAGCTTGGGTTTTTGTGACTGCCTGTCGTGGCTTTGGATCTCCACGTCCTCGTTGTAGTCATTGGCGGAGATCAGGTTGTTCTTGGCATTGGAGATGCGGCTCAATACAAAGCCGGCCGCATAAGTCTTGTCGTCCAGGTTTTGCTCCTTCACGATTTTACGGATGACCCTTTTGGAGTCGTCGGAATCGTAGATGGTGAACTGGGAGGGGTAGTTGAGCTTGTCTGCCTCCGCCCTGAGGATGCGCGCAAAAATGCTGTGAAAGGTACCCATCCACAGGCTTTTGGCGCTGGAGGGGTCCACAAGGGTGGCGATCCGCTCCCGCATCTCGCGGGCTGCCTTGTTGGTAAAGGTGAGGGCCAGGATGCGAAACGGGGGCACGCCCTTGCTCAGGAGGTAAGCCACCCGGTAGGTCAGCACCCGTGTTTTGCCACTGCCTGCACCGGCGATGACCATCACCGGACCCGCAGTCGTTTTGACCGCCTCTTGCTGCGGTTCGTTCAGATCTTTCAGAAAATCAACCATATGTGAATTGTATGCAATGCGTATTGGTATGCCGTTGAAGCTTTGCAAAGATAGGGATTTTCTTGCGGGACCAGAGGTGCTTTTTGCAGCCCCGGGCATCAGTATGCTTCGCCATTGCGCACAAGCCCATGTCAAAGTGCTCCATACCTAAATTCTTTACTATATTTGATGGCCAATCTGCACGATTCATTAACCCTAAAAAACTTGATCCATGAAACGCTTGCTGCCTTTTTTATGCTCAGTCATTGCTACATTGTTTATAGGTAACATCAATAACGGCCTCAGCGCCCAGGTTTCTAACCAGGAGCTGCTGGACAACCAGCGGGAAATGCTGGACGAACTGCGCGACCTGCGTTATCGTTTCGACATCCTGGAGAAGGCCATTGACGACGTGATGTGGCATAAAGTCGTGGGCGATGTGGCTTACATTGATAAGCTTTTCCTTGCCGGTCCACCTCCGCGTGGCCATGAGGATGCCACTACCCTGCGGGAGAAAAATCCCATTAAGTTCTGGACTTACGTGTTTATTCCCAAAGACATTGACCCGTCAGAAGAATATCCTTTGCTGGTGTTTCCGCACGGGGGGGTGCACGGCGACTTCAATACCTATTATACGCACATCATCCGGGAGCTGATGGCCCAGCAGTACATCGTGGTGGCGCCCGAATACCGGGGCAGTACTGGGTACGGTAAACTGACTCACCAACTGATCGATTATGGCGGACTCGAAAACGACGATGTGCACGAGAGCATGAAGCTGATGCTGGAAAACTATGACATTGTGGACTCGCGCCGCGTGGGCCTCATCGGCTGGAGCCATGGCGGCATGATCTCCCTGATGAATGCCTTTGAGCACCCGGATGATTACCAGGCGGTGTATGCCGGCGTGCCCGTGAGTGACCTGATCGCCCGGATGGGTTACAAGCGGCCGGCTTACGAAATGGACTGGTTTGCGGCGGACCACCACATCGGGGAAGCAGTGCACGAAAACATCGAGGAATACCGTCGCCGTTCACCCGTGTATCACGCCCACAAGCTGGATGTGCCCCTGCTGATCCATACCAATACCATTGATGAAGATGTGCACGTGCTGGAGGTGGAAAACCTGATCAACACGCTGAAAGCCCACGGCAAGGATTTCGAGTACCGCATCTATGAAGACATTCCCGGCGGACACTCTTTTGACCGCATGGACCACCGCCAGGGACGGGACATTCGTTTTGAGATTTACCAGTTTCTAGAACAATACCTGAATCCACCCAGACCCTTCGGCAATGTGGAGGAGATGGAAAGAGCTGCTTATCGCTATTAAAGGGTTAAAGGGTTTGAAGTTTGAGGTTTGGGGTTTGAGGTTCACCTGAGGATTTTGTGGTGTGCTTGGTGAGGTGTTGATGGGTTATTGATCTGTGAACGTCGAGAACCCATTCCTCCAACCCACATTGCCAGACCCATTCCCCCCAATCCCCCCATGCCACCACAAACCCGAACCCCTTTAACCCCTTAACCCATTAACCCCTTAACCCATTAACTCCTCAACCCAATAACTCCTTAACCCACATAATCCTCCACAATCACCTCGGGCAACCCCAAACCCCAAACCTCAAACTTCAAACTTCAAACCTCAAACTTCAAACTTCAAACCCAATTCCGTTTCCCAAAAAGTTTAAAAATTTATTGTACCTTTGTGCCCTTCAATTTTGGACGCATAGCTTTTCTGTTTTACCTGAAAGCGCGGAATTCGAGGTGCAAAACTGAGGTGATTTTTTGAAAATTATTTGCCCTGAGCTATTGGTTTTCAAAAAATAACTTCTACCTTTGCACTCCCAAAAAACGAAAGTAGTGTATTTAACGGAGTAGAAACGAAGTTTTTATCTTAACCTAGAATCGAGTATGCCAACAATTCAACAATTGGTTCGTAAGGGACGGAAAAAGGTGACTTACAAGAGCAAGTCGCCGGCATTGGATGCTTGTCCACAGCGCCGCGGGGTTTGCGTACGTGTGTATACCACCACACCGAAAAAACCCAATTCAGCCATGCGTAAGGTGGCCAGGGTAAGGCTCACCAATGGCAAAGAGGTGAACGCATACATTCCCGGAGAAGGCCACAACCTGCAGGAACACTCCATCGTATTGATGCGCGGTGGCAGGGTGAAGGATCTTCCGGGTGTCCGGTACCACATCGTGCGTGGTGCACTGGATACCAGTGGCGTGGAAGGCCGCAACCAGCGCAGGTCCAAATATGGAACCAAAAGGCCAAAAGCCAAAAAATAGTTTGATCCGGCAAAATAAAATTTTCAATAAGTCATGAGAAAGACGAAACCAAAGAAGCGAATCATTCTTCCTGACCCGAGGTTTAACGACACCCTGGTCACGCGCTTTGTCAACAACCTGATGTTGCGCGGCAAGAAGAACCTGGCATACAATATCTTTTATGATGCCATCGACATTGTCTCGGAAAAAACCAATGAAGATGGGCTGGAGATATTCAAGAAGGCACTGGCGAATGTAACGCCGGCCGTGGAGGTTCGTAGCCGCCGTATTGGTGGGGCCACTTTCCAGATCCCTGCTGAGATCCGTCCCGACAGAAAGGTTTCCGTGGGCATCAAGAACCTGATCAGCTTTGCGCGCAAGCGCAACGAGAAGGGGATGGCTGGCCGGCTTGCAGGTGAGATCATCGCAGCAAGCAAGGAAGAAGGCGCTGCCTTTAAGCGTAAGGAAGACATGCACCGCATGGCGGATGCAAACAAAGCATTCTCGCATTTCAGATTTTAATAGATAAGCTGCTGTTTGAATTTTATGGCCAGAGATTTAACATACACACGCAACATCGGTATCATGGCACATATCGACGCCGGTAAGACGACAACTACCGAGCGGATATTGTTCTATACCGGTAAAAGCCATCGCCTGGGCG
>PUPG01000200.1 GCA_003553005.1 Bacteroidales bacterium | reverse complement strand
TTATCCTATGTGTGCGATGAATAAAACTAAAAAACAGGGATATTTATTTTGGCTGATCCTGCTCTTCGCGGGATCAGGCCTCCTGTCGTGTACGGCATATCGCACGGCTGAGATTTCAGAGCGGGGTATATATTTTTTTCAGCGTCCTGAGCTTGGGGGCATCAGGCAATCGGTGATGATCCGCGGGCAGGACAAAACCAACCCCGTGATGTTATTTTTGCACGGCGGACCGGGGTTTCCGCTTTTCCCCGTAGATCAGGCCAGCCAGGTGATGCGCAAGCTGGAAGAAGACTTCACCATGGTCTATTGGGAACAGCGTGGCACAGGCGGGTCGTTTAGCTGGCGTCTGCCCCGGAAGTCACTAACCGTAGACGATTTTGTGGATGATACCAGGGAGCTGATTGACTATGTCCGTGACTTGCTGGATGTGGAAAAAGTGTTCATATGGGGCCACTCCTGGGGCAGCAATGTGGGTGCGTTGTTTGCAGCAAAATACCCGGAAATGCTCCATGCCTATGTGTCTACCGGACAAAGCGTCAACCCTTTCAAAAACGAACGCGTGTGTTATGAATTCGTCCTGGAGGAAGCCTTAAAGGAGAACAACCGCCGGGCCTTAAGGCATATGGAACGAGTGGCTACCATCCCGGAAAATTACAGCCTCAGGGATGCATTGCTCGTGCGCCAGTGGGTGACCCATTATGGCGGGGTGGTTAAAGAGCCTGAACAAGACCGATATATTGATTTTGGTTACATTTTCAGCACGCTTACTGCCCCGGAATATGGCATTCTGGATAAGGTCAACATGGTGCTGATGCCTTACTTCTCTGCTGAAGAGCTTTGGGAAGACCTGAAAACCCTTGATTTGAAGGAAGAAGCACCGCGCATTGAGGTTCCGGTATATTTTATGGTGGGAAGGCATGACGTCATCGTCTCTGCCACCCTTGCAGCCGCGTATTTCGACGTACTTGTGGCGCCGGCGGGCAAGGAGTTAATCTGGTATGAGAAGTCTGCTCACCGTCCGCATCACGAAGAAAAGGAAAAATTCCTGCAGCACATGCGAAACCAGGTGCTGCCCCACGCATTGCCATAAAAACAAATGACGCCTATGCTTTTCTTGATTATTTTTGTGGCAAACAAAATCACGAAACGACAACATGGAAATACCAGCTAAAAATCAGGCGGCAGGACTGGAGACCGCCAAAGAGCTTGGCGTTTTGCCGGAAGAGTATGAACAAATCAAATCCTACCTCGGGAGAGCGCCCAACTTCACGGAATTAAGCATTTATGCCGTTATGTGGTCGGAACATTGCTCGTATAAAAACTCCATCAAATGGCTGAAGACGCTGCCGAAGAAAGGCGATCATCTGCTTGCTGAGGCGGGCGATGAAAATGCCGGACTGGTAGACCTGGGTGATGGTCTGGCCTGTGCCTTCAAAATTGAATCCCATAACCATCCTTCGGCCCTGGAACCCTACCAGGGTGCCGCTACTGGCGTTGGGGGCATCAATCGCGATATTTTTACCATGGGTGCCCGACCCATCGCTCAACTTAACTCCCTGCGCTTTGGCAGTCCGGATTCAGAGCGTACCAAATGGCTGATGAAGGGTGTGGTGAAAGGCATCGGCGATTACGGCAACGCTTTTGGTGTGCCGGTGGTTGGCGGTGAGGTGTTCTTTGATCCGTGTTATCATACCAATCCCCTGGTCAATGCGATGTCGGCAGGTGTTGTGAAAAAAGGCAATACCATTTCCGCCACATCTTACGGCAAGGGCAACCCGGTCTTCATCGTGGGATCAGCTACCGGTAAAGACGGCATACACGGCGCTACATTCGCTTCGGAAGACATCACGGAAGCCTCCGCAGATAAAATACCTGCCGTCCAGGTAGGGGACCCCTTCCAGGAAAAACTGTTGCTTGAAGCCACCCTGGAGGTGATCAAAACGGGTGCAGTGGTGGGCATGCAAGACATGGGCGCTGCCGGCATCACCTGTTCTACCTCCGAGATGTCGGCCAAAGGGGAACACGGGATGGTGATCCACCTGGACAAGGTTCCGCTGCGCCAGCAAAATATGCAACCCTTTGAGATCCTGCTCAGCGAAAGCCAGGAGCGCATGCTGGTGGTGGTGAAAAAAGGTCGCGAACAGGAGGTCACGGATGTGTTTGACAAATGGGACCTGAACTGTGTGCAGATTGGAGAGGTCATCGAGGGAGATATCCTGCAATACTATTGGAAGGGTGAACTGGTGGCAGAAGTACCGGCTGACTCCCTTGTCCTTGGCGGCGGCGCTCCAGTCTACGACCGCGAATACCAGGAGCCGGATTATTACCGGAAAAACCATGCCTTCAATATGGAGCTGGTGCCTGAGCCTGAAAACCTGAAACAGGTGGCTGCGTTTCTGTTGAGCAACCACAATATCGCCTCAAAAAAATGGGTGTCTGACCAGTATGATACCATGGTGGGGACCAAGAACATGAGCACCAATACCGAGGCGGATGCCGGAGTGGTTAACCTGAAGGGTACACAAAAAGCACTGGCCTTGTCCGTCGACTGCAACCCGCGCTATGTGTATGCTGACCCGGAGCAAGGTACTGCCATTGCCGTGGCAGAAAGTGCCAGGAATATCGTCTGCAGTGGTGGCAGGCCCCTGGCCATCACCAATTGCCTCAATTTTGGTAACCCCTATAATCCAGAAGTATATTGGCAATTTGTCGGTGCCATCAAAGGCATGAGCAAAGCCTGCGAAAAGTTCAATACCCCGGTTACCGGTGGTAACGTCAGCTTTTATAACCAATCTGTGCTTGGTGGAAATACAGTTCCCGTATTTCCGACGCCCGTGATCGGCATGCTGGGCATCCTGGATGATAAAAGCAAGCTGACCGGAACCGCCTTTAAGGAAAAGGGAGACCAGATCTACCTCATCGGCCAGGCCCGCCAGGACATCGCCAGCTCCGAATACCTTTATGCCTGGCATAAGATCACACAAGCCCCGGCTCCTTACTTTGACCTCGATGAAGAATATGCGATGCAGGAAAAGCTTATGGAGCTGATCGGCAAGGGAATCCTGGTATCGGCCCATGATGTGTCTGACGGAGGGCTGTTCGTCACCTTGTTTGAATCTGCCAGGATCAACCAGCTGGGCTTTCGGATCGACACGGACCAGGAGATCCGGAAGGATGCTTTCCTTTTCGGAGAATCGCAAAGCCGTGCGGTTGTCACGGTGAAACCGGAAAACGAAGGCCTGCTCGCAGAAATCATGGCCCAGTCGGATGTGGCTTTTACCCTGCTGGGCGAAGTCGCAGGCGACAAGGCGATTGTTGATGGAGAAAATTATGGCACAATCGCGGAATTGGCGAAGCGATATGACCGGACGCTCCCGGAAATGATGGATGAATAGGGGAGCAGTTTGTCGATAGCGGCGGAGGTGCCGGAACCCTGCATCGTTGCACAACGTTTTGGGATTTTGGTGTTGACACGACACCAGGTTCTTGGGGTAAGGCATGATCAGGTTTATGCTTGAAATGTTGAGGCCTGGATGCTTTGCTGTAGCGGTTTATGAGTTTTGACAACATTTATGCGCATAGATACACACATGGAAAAACTGGCTTGCTGCGTTTTAAGCATACAAGGGTACGTTCATCGTCACCTGAGACATGCCCGCCTGTTTACTGCCATCTGGTGTGTGCTTTTCCTGCTACAGGGATGCAGTTCCGGTTTTGAAGAGGATGAGGACCTGACCGTGCTCAGGTACAACGAGGACCAGAACATCACTTCCCTGGATCCCGTTTTTGCCCGCAACCAGGCGAACATATGGGGGGTCACCCAGCTGTACAACAGCCTCGTGGAGCTGGACGAGGAGTTGCAGGTGCAACCGGCAATCGCTCATTCGTGGCATATTTCGGATGACGGCCTGGAGTATGCTTTTGTGCTGCGTGATGATGTCTATTTTCATGATGATGATTGCTTCCCGGATGGCCGCGGTCGACGGGTGGTGGCTGATGACGTGGTGTTCAGCCTCAACAGGTTGATCGATCCCGCCATCAATGCCCCGGGTGCCTGGGTGATGAACCAGGTGGCCAGGATACCGGATGGTGGACTGGATGTGCAAGCGCTTGCAGACACCCTGGTGCGCATCCGGCTCGAGAAGCCTTTCCCGCCGATGCTGTCCCTGCTATCCATGCAATATTGTGCCATCGTACCTTGGGAGGCCATCGACAGGTATGGCCGCGATTTCCGGCGAAACCCCGTGGGTACAGGCCCCTTCCGGTTTGCGCTTTGGAAGGAAGGCGTGAAGCTTGTCTACCGGAAAAATGAGCGTTATTTTGAGTTTGATGGCGATCAACGCCTGCCTTACCTCGATGCCGTATCCATTCGTTTTATCCAGGACAGGCAAACTGCCTTCCTGGAGTTTATCCAGGGTAACCTGGACCTGCTTACCCGCATCGATCCCAGCTACCAGGATGAACTGCTGACCCCTGATGGCCAGCTTCAACCACGGTATGCGGACAAGCTGCATAAGATCACCATGCCCTTTCTGAATTCCGAATACCTTGGCTTTGCCATGCAGGAAGACAAACAACCGGATGATTGGCCACTTCGGCACAGAAAAGTGCGGCAAGCCATCAATTACGGCTTCGACAGGGAGAAAATGCTGCGTTTTATGCGCAACAACATTGGTACACCTGCGCATTCAGGGTTTGTACCCGTGGGCATTCCGGGTTTTACGGAGAATGCAGGCGGCTATCATTATGACCCGGATGAGGCCCGGAGGTTGCTGCGTGAAGCCGGTTACCCCGGGGGAGAAGGCCTGCCCGTCATTACGCTGCACACCACGCAGGCCTACCAGGACATCGCGCAGTATATTCAGTTCGAATTGTCCCGGCTGGGCTTGCGCCTCGACATCGACGTGATGCCGCCAGCCACTTTGCGCGAGATGATGGCCAATGCCGATGCCCCATTCTTCAGGGGGTCCTGGATTGCCGATTATCCCGACGCCGAAAATTACCTGGCCCTGTTTCACAGCGACAACAAAACACCCGCCGGACCAAATTATACCCAATTCCAAAACGATACTTTTGATTATCTTTACGAACGTGCATTGTCCGAAACGGACGAAAGTGCACGGAAAGCACTGTACCATCAAATGGATAGCCTGATTATCGCAGAGGCGCCCAAGGTCTTTCTCTACTATGATCAATCCATGCGATTCGTGCACCAATATGTGAAAAACATGCGCAATAACCCATTGAATCACCTGGTATTGAAACGGGTAAAAATAGACAAAGAAAAAATGTAGTGGCTGTCCGCAAAACCATTGGCGGCACATCTTCATATTACAGGCGATAATTAAGCTGACCTGCATGATCCGTTTGCGTTGCAGGATGAGACATTTGGCAAGCGCATCTTTATACCATTGCCCTATGAGAGGTGGTTTTAAATTGTTGATTCTCTTGTTGGTAACATTTGCGACCACGGGTTATGGTTATGCCGGCGGAAATCATGACCACATGTTCTTTTCTGCACAGTATCACTACCAGTATATCTGGCCCCATCGCCCCGACCTCGAGGAGCATGCCCAAAAACCTGCCCGCATGCTGGAATTCAACCTGGGATGGCAAACCTCGGGTGCGCAGGAATGGCATCGCCTGTATAACTACCCGTCTTATGGGCTTGGATTTGCATTTACTGACCTCAACAATCCGGATGTGCTGGGAGAAGTGCGTTCGGGCTTTCTGTTTATGGAGTTCATGTTTGGCGAGCTCCGAAAAAATCACCGGCGATTCAAGGTATCGCTTGGCCTGGCCAATTTCAACACGTATTATGATCCGGACGAAGTGCCGGAAAACCGCTTTATTGGCACTCCCTGGAATGTCCATTTTAACCTCAATTACAAGTGGTCATTCATGATCGGCGAGCAGTTGCGCCTGACTCCAGGTTTGTCGTTTACGCATTATTCCAACGGGGCCTACCGGAAACCCAACCGGGGTCTGAATATTTTTGACGTGAACCTGGGGATGCGCTATCGCTTCGGTGGTGATGATTTTATTACCCTTTCAGGTGATGCAGATTATGAACTCACTTACGAGGAAACACAAAACTTCTTTGTCACCTATTCGGTAGGCCTGATGGAGAGAGATATCGGGGATCCCACTTATGTGGCACGCACCCTGTCACTGAACCAAACGATCAGGAAGCAATTCAGAACCCGGTGGGGTGTAGGGCTTGATCTTTTTTACGACGATCATGCCAAAGAACAAATGCGCGCCCTGCATGACGATACGCGTTATGTGGATTATACACGCGTTGGTGGCTTCGCTTCCTGCGACATTGTGTTCAACAGGCTTTCGCTGATGCTTAACCTGGGGACTTATCTCTATTATGGATATGACCCCGAAAATTGGATCTATAAACGTGTGGGGCTGAGATACCTCACGAAATCCGGCCTGCTTGGCCATGTGGCCCTTAAGGCACATTCCGGCAGGGCTGATTATGTCGAATGGGGACTGGGTTATGCCTTCTAAACCGCAGGAGACATAAACTCCCGGGGCATAACCGCAAACTTCAATCCCGTTTGTCATCAACACCCAGGGAATTGTGACCCCTGTTCGGTGGTCAGTGCCGATCACTCAGCTTCAGGTGCCCATTTGCGGTTCACTGTACCCTCTCGGGTAAAGCCCAGCCAAACAGATGATTCATCCGTTCAGATCCTGATGGTCAATCCATCATAAGCCAGGGAGATGTTTTCCGGGAGCAGTGGATCAATCTCCCTGCTTAACCCCATCTGGTGACTGACATGTGTGATATAGCCCTTCTCCGGCGCCAAATATTCCAAAATTTCTGCCGCCTCGTCCAGGGTAAAATGCGAGATATGCTTTTCTTTTCTTAATGCGTTCAGGATCACCACCCGCGAGCCTTTCATCTTGTCCAGCTCCCTGGGTTCAATGTGGTTGGCATCGGTCAGGTAAGAGAAATCGCCGATGCGGAAGCCAAAAACCGGCATCTTATGGTGCAGGGCGTCTATGGGTATCAGCCGCAAATTATCAATGCTAAAGGCTTGATTGTTAATTTTATGCAGGCGAATGTCCGGCACGCCCGGATACCTGTTCTCACCGAAAGCGTAGGGGAACTCGTGTTGGATGGCTTCCAGCACGCTTTCTCTGCCAAAAATGTCCATCGGCTTTTTCTGAATCCAATTGTATGCCCGGACATCATCCAGGCCACCGGTATGGTCTTTATGGTTGTGGGTGATCACCACGGCGTCGAGCTTCTTTACTCCGGCGCGAAGCATTTGTTGCCTGAAGTCGGGTCCTGCATCAATCACGATGTTTGTGCCGGCTGCCTCGACCAATACCGATGTGCGTAAACGCTTATCCCGGGGGTCGTTGCTTTTGCATACCCTGCATTCACAGCCCACTACCGGAACGCCCTGCGAAGTGCCTGAACCCAATACCGTAATCTGCATCTGTTGTTTTTTTGTCCACAAGTCGAATGCTCCCTGAAGTGTTAACTTCAAATATACGGGATTGTTCAGGAATTGATTGGATATACCGGGGAATTTTATGGCCGTCTGAATCAACATTTGTCCCGCTGTGGTTCCTCAATTTTTAGTAAATTGCGCAAGATTTGGGCTTAGCAACATCCCATCAGAATCAGGAACAGATTAAACCCATTACATAATCCAAACCTTAACACCCGACATGCATATGGAAGACCTTTTCAAGAAGATTCATGCAGAAGAGATTCCCGACAACATATTCAAACTGATCGGTAAAGATTGGATGCTCATTACTGCCGGGAACGAAGCGGAGTATAACATGATGACTGCCAGTTGGGGGACGGCTGGTGTGCTGTGGAAAAAACCGGTTATCTTTACATTCGTCCGCCCGCAACGGTACACCTATGAGTTCATGGAAAAGAACGCCCATTTTTCGGTGTCCTTTTTTGAAGAAAAACACCGCGACATCCTGAATATCTGTGGTACCACGAGTGGTCGCGACCTGCACAAGATGAACATCGATGGGCTGACCCCCATGGTGACCCCCGCGGATACGATCTCTTTCAGGGAGGCCAGGCTGGTTCTCGAATGCAGGAAGATCTATTTTGATGACATTGACCCGGCGTTTTTCCAGGTGTTTGACCTGGAAACAATTTATCCTGCCAAAGATTACCACCGGTTTTATGTCGGTGAGATTGTCCAGGCTTGGCAGCGAAAGTGACCCTGAACAGACTACATAATCAACAATCACTACATATTTTCATCCCGTGCAATTGATTCACAGGATTATATATCGGATCAGGCTGTTTTTGCTCAGGCGTGCTTTAAAAAAGACACGGCAGCAACGACGTGTGGTGAGCTATGCAGAGGCCCGCTCGCTGGTTTTGCTTTATGAAGTTAAACCGGATGGAAGCCATGCGTTTATTCGTGACCTGCTTGCTGAATTGGAGGCAGACGGGAAAAAGGTGCATGCCATTGGTTTTGCCGCTGATCGTAAGTTGGCTGAACCCGAAGACGGATCTGTGACCGCGCCGGGCATCCTGCTTACCAGGAAGAGCTTTTCCTGGCTGATGAAGGTACGTGATCGCGGCATCCGGGAGCAGTTGCTGCATCGTCAGTACGATATCCTCCTGGATATTACTGGTAGCGAGGCTATCCAGATGAAAAAATTAGCCGTCCAGCTGCCTGCTGCATACAAGGCAGGTGCTTCGCATCCTGATTTTTTGCCGGTCTTTGACCTGCTTATGGAGGTCAGTGCGGATTGTCCTGCCAGCGAGCTGGCCAGGCACACCATCCACTATTTAAAAATCATCAAAACACCCCCACGAAATGATTGAACGATTCAAAGGAACCGGTACGGCCATGATCACGCCTTTCTATAAGGAAGGCAATATTGACTTTAAATCCTTCGAGCGGATTATTGACTTTCAGATCCAAAGCGGAGTCGATTACTTGGTATTTCTCGGCACGACAGGGGAGGCCGTTACCCTCAATGCCGACGAAAAAAATGCCGTGATCAACTTTGCCATCGAAATTGTCGATAAAAGGGTTCCCGTGGTTGTGGGAATCGGTGGAAATAACACCCGGGCGCTGATTGATACCATCCAGCAGACGCATTTTGATCATATTGATGCCGTCTTGTCAGTAAGTCCTTATTACAACAAACCCCAGCCAAAGGGACTGTTCAATCACTACAAGGAAATCGCGTCCATCTGCCCGGTTCCCATCATCATCTACAACGTGCCTGGACGTACCAGTTCAAATATCGATGCCGACACCACCCTGCGCATTGCCCACGAGATCCCGAACGTGATCGGCATCAAGGAGGCATCCAAGGACCTTGAGCAGTGTGGCCGGATCATCAAGGACAAGCCGGAGGACTTCCTGGTGATTTCCGGGAACGACGAGCTATGCCTCCCATTTATGTCGCTCGGCGGGGATGGCGTCATCTCTGTAATTGCGAATGCATTCCCGGCTGAGTTTGCTAAAATGGTCAAGCTTTGCCTGATGAATAAGTTTGCCGACGCCCGTACCCTCCACCTTTACCTGCTGGATATGGTGCAGGCGATCTATGCCGACGGAAGTCCATCCGGCGTCAAAGCCGTGATGTCAGCCAAAGGCTTCTGCCAGAATGTGGTCAGGCTGCCGTTGGCGAAAGTGAACAAAGCCCTGAATAATAAAATCAACCAAATCCTTGAACACATGATGGAGATCGATGCCTGAACAAGTCATCTGCGATCTGCATGAGCCAATTATTTGCCTGCTATGAATTTGTTAAAGAACAGACTTTTCTTCAGTATCCTTATTGTCTCATTGACCTTCCCGGTGCTGGCATTTGGCCCGGTTGAACACGAGCAAGCCCGGGCCATGCTCGAAGAAAAGAATGAAGTCTACTTCTCTTTTGAAAAACCCGCTGAAGGCATGCAGGAGCTGGCTCGCTTCATCTCCATCGACAGGATGGATGCCCAAAGGGACGGGGAGGTTTTTGCCTATGCCAATGCGTCCGGGTTTGCCCGCTTCCTGGAATTTGACTTGCCCTTTCAGGTCCACGATCACCCCGGAGACGTCGACTTTGATCTCCACATGAAAACCTGGGAGGAGATTAAAACACGGGACCTGACGGAAAGCTGGGACTTTTACCCCACTTACGAAGCATATGTTTCGCTGATGTATGACTTTGAAGATCAATTTCCGGGTATGGTGGAGATTGTAAAGATCGGCGAAAGCGTCCTGGAACGCGACCTCCTTTTTGCAAAAATTTCCCCGCAGGTTGATCGCCGGCGTGCCGTGCCCCAATTCATGTATACCTCTACCATGCACGGCGATGAGACCGCCGGATTTATCTTGTCCCTGCGCCTCATCCATTACCTGCTGACGA
>PUPG01000183.1 GCA_003553005.1 Bacteroidales bacterium | reverse complement strand
CACAGATCAGACCTGAGGCCTCTTTGCCGGCATCGGCCGAGTGAACCAGGCGCTTGGTGAACGCTTTGGGGGTGTCGGTGAGCAAGCTTTGCATGGCCTCTTTTTCCAGGGAAAACTCCATCGGCCCCCCACCAATGGTTCCGTGTTTTTGTCCCCCTGCGTCCACAGCCATTTTAAACCCTTTCTTGCCGGGACTGCTACCGTGCACCTCCGTGACTACGAGCAACATGACCGGTTCTTCCCGGTGAAGCTTTTCCAGTATGAATTGCCAAATACCTTGCATGGATTTATCGATTTAATGATACCCTGTTTGTTAATTCCCAGGCATGGAGTTTTCATGAATGTAAAACCGGCATTTAGCCTGCATTAATCATGCTTTTAATTCAGGTCAGCTGCGGTTATTTTCCTGGTGTAAAGGTATGCATTCCTTGGTTTGCGCAAAAAAAACTATCTTTATGCCAAATCAAAAAAAGGACTTTTTATGGAGCAATTTTCTGCAATCAATAAACTGGCCCATCAGTACCGGGATGAAACCGCTGACAACCTTTCCCGCCTGGTGCGCTGCAAATCCCTTAGCCTTGATGAAGAACACGTACAGCAGGAACTGATCCGTCAGATGCAAAAGGCTGGATTTGATGAAGTGCGAATGGACCCCCTGGGCAATGTGATTGGCAGGATTGGACAGGGTAGCCGCATCCTGGCTTTCGATGCACATATGGATACCGTCGACCTGGGTAATCCGGAGGATTGGGAGTTTGATCCCCTGTGCGGTGAAGTGCGCGATGGCCATGTCCATGGTCGCGGCAGTGTCGACCAGAAAGGCGGTGCAGCAGCATTTGTGACGGCGGGACGTATCCTGAAGGAGCTGGCTTTTGACCGCGACCTGACACTCTATTTCATTGGCAGCGTCATCGAGGAAGATTGCGACGGGCTCTGCTGGAAGTTCCTGGTGGAAGAGGAAGGGATACGACCCGATGCGGTGGTGGTCACCGAACCCACCAACCTGAATATCTACCGCGGTCATCGCGGACGCATGGAAATGCAGGTGAGCTTTTACGGCCGGTCCTGCCACGGATCGGCCCCCGAGCGTGGAGAAAATGCCATCTATATGGCCTCAAAAGCCGCCCTGGAGATTGAAAAACTGAATGAACGGCTGCATCACGATGACTTTCTGGGCAAAGGCACCATCACCATATCGGAATTCGTATCCAAAAGCCCTTCCCTCTGCGCCGTGGCAGATTTCGCCAGGATACACCTGGATCGCAGACTGACCTGGGGCGAAACAAAAGAGAGCGCAGTAGCCGAGATCCAGGAGCTGATCAAAGGCATGAAAGCCAAAGTCGAGGTGTTGCACTATGAAGAAAAGTCCTTTACCGGACTTACTTACGGCATGGAAAAATATTATCCCACCTGGAAGATCCCGGAGGAACATGAGATCATTCAGAAAGGGGTCAGGGTATTCGCCGGCTTGTTTGATCAACAACCGGTGGTGGACAAATGGACGTTTTCCACCAATGGGGTGGCCATCAATGGCCTGTACGATATCCCGGTCATCGGCTTTGGCCCCGGTAACGAGGTGCTGGCACATGCCCCCAATGAGAAAACGCCTGTGGACCACCTGGAAAAAGCTGCTGCTTTTTATGCGGCCCTTGCCTACATGTTTTAAACATGACGCCTTCAATGACCAGTGAAAGATTAAAATGACATTGGAGGGATAAGCCTGCAAAGAACAAACTGATAAACGCTTAAATATGAACACAACACTATTGCGTGAAATTGACCTGATTGCCAGCCTGGAGAGTGGCTTGCATCAAAATGATTTTTTATTAACGTGGGAAAAACAGGAAGGCGACCTGCGTACCATCCTGCATGTAGCTTCCGTATTGAAGCAGCTGCGGGATCAGCAGATCTCCCCCAGGTTGTTTGATTCGGGTCTGGCCGTGTCCAACTTTCGCGACAAATCAACCCGAACACGCTTTTCCTTTGCCTCGGCATGCAACTTACTCGGACTGGCCGTACAGGATCTCGACGAAGAGAAGTCGCAGATTTCCCACGGCGAGACCGTGCGCGAAACGGCAGCGATGATCTCGTTCCTGACTGACTTTATTGGCATCCGCGACGACATGTACCTCGGTGAAGGAAATAAATACATGCGCGAGGTGGCCGCATCACTGGATGAAAGTCACGCACAAGGCATCCTCCCGGTAAGACCGGGTGTGGTCAACCTGCAATGCGACATGGACCATCCGACCCAGTCGCTGGCCGACCTGATGCATCTGCAGAAAATGTATGGTTCTCTTGAAGCCCTGCGCGGAAAAAAGTTCGTGATGAGCTGGGCATACTCCCCAAGCTACGGTAAACCCCTTTCCGTGCCGCAAGGGGTTATCGCCCTGATGACGCGTTTTGGCATGGATGTGCACCTGGCTTACCCGGAAGGCTATGGCCTGATCCCGGATGTGGTGGAAAAGGCCGAACTTTTCGCCAAACAGGGTGGGGGATCATTCCAAATAAGCCACGATATGCAGGAGGCGATGCAGGATGCCGAGATCGTGTATCCCAAAAGCTGGGCCCCCTATCATATCATGGAAAAAAGAACAGAGCTCCTGAAAAGCGGAGACAAGACTGGTCTGGATGCCCTCGAGGAAGAATGCCTGGCAAATAATGCAAAATATGTGGACTGGGAGTATGGTCCCAGGCATAAGGCTGCCACACGCAATGGAAATGCCCGTTACATGCATTGCTTGCCCGCAGATATCAGTGGTGTATCCTGCCCGCAAGGAGAAGTGGATGCGGATGTGTTTGAAGCCTCCCGCCTGGAAACCTACCAGGAAGCTGGCTATAAACCATACATCATAGCCGCCATGATGGTCTGCAATCGCTTTCCAGACCCGGCTGCCTTGTTTAAAAAGCTGATTGAGCGCAACAGACCCAGGGTTTCTCACGTTTAAGGATAAAACCGGAGCCAATGAAGTCAAGATCACTCATATGGATGTTTTTGCTGGCCTTTACTGCGGGTATGTTGTTTGCCGGCTTGGGCAATGGCGTTAACGTAGACACGCTTCGCCAGGCCGGAAAACTGCTTGGTTTCTCATTCAGCCAGGAACAACTGGAAGTCATGATGCCCTCGGTCAGGGTGCATATGCAAAGTGCGGAGACATTGCGTGAAACAACACTGCACAATGATGTGCCACCGGCGTGGTCGTTTAGTCCGTTGATCGGTGAATATACCTTGCCGGAAGACGAGGGAGGCGTTGACTGGGATATTCCCGGCGACGCAGAGATGCCGGAGCAGATGGATGAGCTGGCCTTTTATGGCATTCCTGAACTGGCTTCCCTGATCCATCAACAAAAAATCAGCTCCGAAGAGCTTACCCTGTTTTTTATTGAGCGCCTTGAGCGCTATGACGACACCCTGCAGACCGTGGTTAACCTTTCCCGTGAACGCGCTTTGGAACGAGCGAGGCATGCCGATGCCCTGCTCGCTGCGGGCGAGTCGCGTGGCATCCTGCACGGGATTCCATATGGGGTAAAAGACCTGTTGGCCGTCGAGGGCTATCCCACGACCTGGGGTGCGGAGCCTTTCCGGGATCAGCATATTGCACATACCGCAAGCGTGGTGCAGCAACTGGATGATGCTGGCGCCGTGCTTGTGGCAAAGCTCAGTCTGGGTGCACTGGCCATGGGTGATGTGTGGTTTGGCGGACATACCAGGAACCCCTGGAATACGGATCAGGGTGCCAGTGGCTCTTCTGCCGGCTCTGCTGCCGCGGTTTCTGCCGGCTTGCTGCCTTTCGCCCTGGGTTCCGAAACCCTGGGGAGCATTGTCTCGCCATCCACCCGCTGCGGTGTAACGGGTCTGAGACCATCCTGGGGGCGTGTGTCGCGGGATGGCGCCATGGCTTTAACCTGGACAATGGATAAGATCGGCCCCATGACACGAAGCGCGCATGATGCGGCCATCGTGTTTGACGCGATCCATGGCCCGGATGGAAAGGACCATACCCTGACAAAGGCCGGATTTCCTTATGACCCCGGAGTGGACGTGTCCTCCCTGCGTGTGGGCTATATTGCCGACCTGTTTGACCAGGATTATACCGGCCAGGATTTCGACAGCCAGGTGCTTGCGGACTTGCAGGCCATGGGGGTTGACCTGGAGCCGGTTGACTGGCAGTTTAGTTTGCCGGTGAGCGCCCTGCGCATTATCCTGTATGCAGAGGCAGCTGCTGCTTTTGACGAATTGACCATATCTGGCCGCGATTCACTGCTCTTGAATCAGTCAGTCAATGCCTGGCCAAACTTTTTCCGGGCGGCCCGCTTCATTCCCGCAGTAGAATACATCAATGCCAACAGGGTGCGCGAAATGCTGGTCAGAGAAGTCAATGCACTCATGACGCAATATGATGTGATCGTCACCCCCTCTTTTGGAGGTAACCAGCTTTTGGTGACCAACCTAACCGGGCACCCGTGCGTGGTGATGCCCAACGGCATCACCGAAGCCGGGACGCCTTCCAGCATTACCTTTATCGCTCCGCTCTTTCAGGAGGCGGACCTGCTTGCATTGGCCGCACAGTGGCAGGAAGCAAGCAATCATCACAAAACCAGACCCCCACAGTTTGATCCTGGACAGTCCGGAGAGTAACCTTAACACATCAACCCATGGAAGAAAGATTTCCGCTGTATGTAAAAATACCCATGGTGCTACTGACCATCGTACTTACGGTAGTCATCATGATCACTGCGAAAAGCGTACTTGTGCCCTTGCTGATTGCGGGCTTGCTGGCCGTGCTGATCAGTCCGCTTTCCTCCTTCCTTGAACAAAATGGGTTTCCCAAACTGCTGGCCGTCGCCATCAGTGTGATTGCCCTGTTGGCTTTTGTATTTGGCCTCGCCTACTTCTTTTATAATCAGCTTATTGGCTTTGCTGATGAAATCGGTCACCTAGAACGGAAAGTGAATGAGTGGATTGAGGTGTTTAATGAGTTTAGCGAGCGACATATTGATGGTGCGGTGCCCATTTCTTTTGAAAATGTGCAAAGTGCCACTTTCCGGTATATCCGGGAAAATGTGGCCACCCTGACCCAGGGCGTGATTGCCACTGCAACTACCCTGACCATCGTATTCATTATTCCAATATACATTTTCCTTTTCCTTTATTTCAGACATTTTCTCATTGCCTTTATCATGCGGGCGTTCCCCGATCGTCACCAGGATAAGGTCCGCTTTGTGGTGCACAAGGTGAAACTGGTCGTGCAAAATTACATTGTCGGCATGTTTATCGTAATCCTGATCCTTGCAGCGCTGAACAGCATTGCCTTGTATAGTCTGGGGATCAGACATGCCATGCTTTTTGCTGTCTTTGCCGCCATTCTGAATGTGATCCCCTTTCTCGGACCATTTATCGGCGCCACCTTGCCCATCGTGTATGCTTTGTTGACCAAAGATTCGTTGTGGTATCCTTTTGGCGTATTTGCCGTGTTTTATGTCATCCAGCTGGCCGAAAGCAACATCTTTACCCCAAAAATTGTGGGAGGTAAGGTTTCTATGAATCCGTTGATGACCATTTTTGCCCTTTTTGTCGGTAATTTCATTTGGGGACTTACCGGCATGATCCTTTTCATCCCGGGGATGGCCATACTCAAAGTGATTTTTGATGAAACGGACGGCATGGAGCCATACGGCTTCCTCCTGGGCGACACCAAATCCAGCAATGTTTCTCCGGCTACGCAACGCTACCGGTCAAGGAAAATGAAGGCCCTGCGGGAAAAGATCAGGAAAAGGAAAAGTAAAAATTCTTAAGACGCTATTGCGTGTCCTAAGCGCCAGCAGGATGAAACCCCTGGAATAACTTATCCGGATAGTCGATGTTGACCAGGTGCAAGCCACAGGCCGGTGCTGAGTAACCAGCGCTATTCCGGTCCCTGGCTTCAATAATTTCATTGAAGCAGCCCACACTAAGCTTCCCGAGTCCAACGTCTGTCAATGTTCCTGTGATGGCACGCACCATGTTGCGAAGAAAGCGGTCTGCGCGTATCCGAAAACGCAAGATATGGCCATCGGTTTGCCACTCCGCGATGTCGATACGACATATATGGGTCTTGACCTGGGTGTTGGATCTGGCAAAGCTGCTGAAATCACTGTGTTGCAAGAGGCATTGCGTGGCTTCCTGCATGCGGTGGACGTCCAGCTTTCGCTCGTATGTCCATGCCCTGTCCCGCCAAAACGGATCCTTCCTGGTACTGATAAAATAATGGTAAGTCCTGCTGGTGGCATGAAAGCGGGCGTGGGCCTTGGGATGGACAGGGAATATCTCATACACCGCAATGGAATGGGGCAGGATGCGGTTGCACTTGAAAGCCAGTGACTTGGACTCCAGCTGTTCAGGCGAATGGGAGCTGTCAAAATGGGCGTAAAAGCATTGCGCGTGCACCCCCGTATCGGTCCGGCCTGCCCCAGTGAGCCGCACTTCCTCCCGGAGCAGGATGCTCAGCGCGCGCTCCGTGTCGCCCTGGATGGTGGGTGCCGCAGACTGAACCTGCCACCCGTTATGGTGCGTGCCCATGTAGGCCATGTGCATGAAATAGCGATAAACCGCTTTGTCGTCCATAATCAAGCTTTTTTAATCGACGCATCCGAACCTGCATCATACAGGCTAAATGGGTATGCAAAGTAATGGAATATCATGGATTTACTGGTCAATTCGCTGATGTTTTTTTGTTCCTTCGCCTGTTTTTTCTGGAAATGATAAAAAATGTGAATAATTTTTGATAAATCATGGTGATTGTACGAAGGTATTCCCTTATTTTTGTAGTTTATAACCGATTAAACCAAAGGTATCCCCATGGAGCATATTAAGATTCTGGATAAAGCGTTTGCAAAGAACATAGCTTATGAGCACATCCTGAAAGTGATCCAGGAAATGGCGGATCAGATTGCCAAAGACTACCGCGACAGCAATCCGCTGTTTCTTTGCGTGCTCAATGGGGCATTTATCTTTGCTGCAGACCTGCTCAAACATTACCAGGGAGATTGTGAGATCAGCTTCATCAGGCTTTCATCTTATGCTGGCACCAAAACCACAGGGGAGGTGAAAACCGTGATCGGTCTGGATGATGATATTAAAGGAAGGGATGTAATCATTCTTGAGGATATTGTTGACAGTGGCATTACCATTTCTCATTTGGTAGCGGATCTTTCTTCCTATGCTCCCAGGAGTGTCAGGGTAGCTACCCTCTTGCTAAAACCTGCCGCAGTGCAAAAAGAAGTGAAGCCGGATTATGTGGGGATGGAGATCCCAAATGATTTCATCGTGGGTTATGGTCTTGATTATAATGGCTATGGCCGTAATTACAAAGACATTTACAAGATTGTTGAATAATTTCTTGCTATTAACCAACAAACGCTGATCGCACCGGATAACCAACTTGTATTATGCTGAATATCATCATTTTTGGCCCTCCAGGATCGGGCAAAGGCACGCAATCTGCCAGGATTGTGGAAAAGTATGACCTGACGCACCTCTCAACGGGCGATTTGTTCCGTGAGGAAATGGAAAAAAACACGCCTTTGGGTCAGGAGGCTCGTAAATACATTGATCAAGGCCTCCTGGTACCTGACGAAATCGTCTTAAGGGAGCTGTATAGCCGGGCATCCGCACACATGGATTCACCCGGCTTTATTTTTGATGGCTTCCCAAGGACAATTGTGCAGGCCGAAGCGCTGGATCAAATGCTTGACAGGAACGGCATACCCTTATGCCTGGTGATTTCTGTGGAGGTGGACAGGAAAGAACTCTTCAAGCGCATCCTGGGCCGTGGCGAAGATTCCGGGAGAAGCGATGACTCGGAAAAGATTGTTCACAGGCGTTTGCAGGTGTATGAAGAGCAAACCATGCCGCTGATCTCTTACTACAAGGCACAGGGAAAGTTTGTGGCCATCAATGGCATGGACCACGTAGATAAGGTGTTCGAAAAGATATGTCATGCCATCGACACCTACCTGGAAAGCGAAAAGGTGATTCCCCAGATTGATTAGCACGTTGTTGACCTCCAGTCCATGAATGCCAACTTTATAGATTACATCAAGATCCAGTGCCGCTCCGGTAAAGGTGGGGCTGGTTCGGCTCATCTGCGCCGCGAAAAGTTTGTCCCCAAAGGCGGACCTGATGGTGGTGACGGTGGACGGGGTGGTCATATCATACTCAAGGGCAACAGCCATCTGTGGACACTTTTGCATTTAAAGTACACGCGGCACCTGAGCGCCGGCTCGGGTGAGCCTGGAGGCAGACAACGAAGCACAGGAGCTTCCGGTAAGGATATCGTCATAGAAGTTCCCCTCGGTACGGTGGCCAAAGATGCGAGCAGCAACGAAATCCTCAAAGAGATCACCGAAGATGGAGAAACCTGCGTGTTGCTCCACGGTGGGAAAGGGGGCCGCGGCAATGTGCATTTCAAGTCCAGTACGCGGCAAACCCCGCGCTATGCCCAGCCTGGTGAGCCCGGTAAGGAACAGTGGTTTGTGCTGGAGCTGAAAGTGTTGGCTGACGTGGGACTTGTGGGCTTCCCCAATGCCGGAAAGTCCACATTGTTGTCTGTAGTAAGTGCCGCAAAACCGGCCATAGCTGATTACCCTTTCACCACCCTCGTGCCAAACCTCGGAATGGTTGCTTACCGCGACGACCGGTCGTTTGTGATGGCAGATATCCCCGGAATCATCGAAGGTGCCCACAAAGGGAAAGGACTTGGTCATCGCTTCCTGAAACACATCGAACGGAATGCGCTGCTGCTCTTCATGATCCCAGCCGATAACCAGGACATTGCGGCTGAGTACCACATCCTGCTTCGCGAGCTCAAAGCCTTTAACCCCGAATTGCTGGACAAAGAACGCCTGCTGGCAGTAACCAAAATGGACCTGATGCCCCCTGACCTGCGCGATGAGTTTCAGTCGAACCTGGAAACAGATCTTCCGGATGTGCCCAAAGTCTATATCTCATCCCACACCCAGGAAGGAATTCTGCAGCTGAAAGATGCCCTCTGGCAAATGATGAATCGCGAAGCTGAGGATTGAATTCGCCGGAACCAGGATGGAGAAAATGTATTGCTATCCTTCGGCAGGCGCATGATGTGCTTTATCAGGAAATTCCCGGAGGCTAAAAATAGCCCGAAAGCTTGCCTTCAATTTTAGCTACCTCTATGGTATATATCGTGACATTATTGATGGCTGGGGGGTTGTAAGAAAAGTCCTTGCCCGTGTATTTTTGCATGGTCACGTTCATGATGCGGACTTTCTCATCGTAATCCTCTATCTTCACCGCCTTGCCATAAGCCAGCACACTCCGGTACTTCATGCCGTAACTGCACGCCACCGTCTCATGACGATGAAACAACTCATGGTCCGTTGAAAATGCCACACACACCTCCGGATGCAGTGGCAGGATGTCATTCTTTTTCCCGGTAGGTGCCATGTGCAGGTAAATCCTGCCATCTTCATAGCCGAAATTAAAAGGCAGCACATAAGGCTTGCCATCCGTATCCACCATGCCCACATAACAGGTGTCGCATTTGTCAATGATTTCCCGGATCTTTTCAGGGTTATTGATCATATTTGTAGCCATAAGACAAGTCTTTGATTGCGTTCGGTATTACAAATTTAATGGAAAAAATGACGGGTCAGCAGGTGGTTGTTGCACATCTGGTTGTCTTCTGAAAAAGGATCTAAATCACACTCAGGATTTGTGAAAAGATGATCATCAGCACGATGGCCAGCGGGTAAACGGTGGCATAGCCTACGGAGGCTGCATCGCTTTCGGTTTTGGCATCTGCTGCGGCCAGGGCTGGTGTGCTGGTCATGCTGCCTGACATCACCCCCAGCAAAGTGGCAAAGTTAATGTTGAGCACCTTGTGGCCGATCAGGGCAGTGACCACCATGGGAAAGACCGTGATGATCATGCCGGTGTAGAGGATGGTCCAGCCATAATTGGTCAGCGCCTCCACGATATGGGCGCCGGCATGCGTACCCACCGTGGCCAGGAACATCAGCAATCCCAGCTTGCGCAGCAGGTTGTTGGCCCCGCCGGACATGTTCCAGATGATGGGGCCGGTTTTCCCGATTTTGCTTAAGATAAGGGCGGTGATCAGGACACCCCCGGTGATCCCCAGCGAAAACTCGAACAGACCGAATACGGGGAAATGAATGGCACCCAAAACCACTCCAATGATGATGCCGAGGCTGATAGGAAGGAAGTTGGTTTCACTCAGGCGTTTTTCATTGTTGCCAAGCAGCTGCATGACTTTGGGCATGTTTTCCTCGTCGGCTGCCAGCAGGACCTTATCACCAAACCGCAACCTGGTATTGCCCGTGGGCGAGATATCAATACCGCTGCGCCGGATCCGGGTTACGGTGGCATTGTAAAGTGCCGTCAGCTTCAGGGCGTTCAGGCTTTTATTCACTACATCCTTGTTGGTCACCAAAAGCCAGTTGATCTTATACCCTGAGGCCTGGGGGATCTTTTCCTCTGTGGGCGGCCCGATCATCAGTT
>PUPG01000203.1 GCA_003553005.1 Bacteroidales bacterium | reverse complement strand
TACCGGGGCCGGTGAACTGGAAACCGTCCGGCCACGACCTGTTTTCCGGCAGGTGAACTTCCTTCACTACAATACCCCAAGGCGTTTATGGACTTGGTTTGCAGACCTGTTTGCGGGTGGGTTGATCGTATTGGCTTTTACCGGCCTTTTCATTTTAAAAGGCAAAAATGGCATCAAAGGCAGAGGCGCCTGGCTGACCGGTGCCGGAATTGCCATTCCGCTCACCCTGCTCTTTGTCTATATGAACGGATAAAAGCCCGCTACTCCAGGGATTCCCTGATGGCAGATACAAACTGTTCGATGTCTTTTTCCGTGGTGTTGTAGGCCGTCATCCAGCGGACCTCATTGTTTGCCGCATCCCAGGTGTAAAAGAAGTATCGCCGTTGCAACTTTTCAATCGCTTCGGGTGGCAAAACAGCAAAAACAGCATTGGTCTCTACCTTTTGGGTGATCCTGATACCCGGAATATCCCTGACCTTGTCGGCGAGCAACCTGGCCATTGCATTGGCATGCCGGGCATTTTCGAGCCACAGGTTGCCGCTGTGCATGGCATGAAACTGGGCACTGACATAGCGCATCTTCGACATGAGTTGCATGGACTGCTTGCGCGTATATTCAAAATCCCTGGCCAGCTCCCTGTTGAAGAATATCACCGCTTCGGCCGTCATGGCCCCGTTTTTGGTCGCCCCAAACGACAACACATCCACCCCCGAAAATCGCGTCATTTCCACCAGCGAAGCATCCAGGCTGGCTGCGGCATTGGCAATCCTGGCGCCATCCATGTGCACATACAGGTCGTGCTCGTGGGCAAAATGGGCAATGGCGCGGACTTCTTCCGGCCGGTATACCGTACCCATTTCGGTGGACTGTGTGATGGAGATCACCTTGGGCTGGGCATGGTGCGGAAAACCAACGGACTTTAAATAAGGGGTCAGCTGATCCGGATCAATCTTGCCATCATCAGATGCAATGCAATGCACCTTACAGCCGGTATACTTTTCCGGCGCACCACATTCGTCATTCTCCAGGTGTGCCTTATCGCTGCACAATATGGCATGGTAGGGCCTGGTGATATGCGACAGGGCGGCCACATTGGCACCCGTGCCGGTCAGCATGAAATAGACCCGCACATCCTTGCCAAACAACTCTTTGATGGTTTGCTCCGCTTGCAGGGTATGCAGGTCATCGCCGTATCCTATGGCATCGCCCTGGTTCACTTCCATCATGGCACGAATGACGGCTTTATGCACCGGTGCGTTATTGTCGCTTGCAAAACTCTTTAATGCTTTGTTCATGGGTAGGCAGTTTGTCAATATGTCGAAATGTCTGAATATCTGGGTAGCAAAAGGGTTGGCTTACAGCGCCAACTCCGTCACTGGAGGCCTGGTTCACTGGACAATGAAACGGGGAATGTCCACAGGCAGTCGGGTGAGCAGCTGGTAATTCAGCTGATCACTCATCTCACAGAACGAAGAAATGCTGATGCTCAGCCGCTTCTGTTTCCCGATGATGACCACCTCATCGCCACGTTCCACATTGGGGATGTCCGTCACATTCACCGTCATGGTGTTCATCGTCACCGTGCCGATCACCGGCACACGCCGCCCCCTGATCAGCACGCGCCCGGTATTGCTCAGCGCCCTGCTGAACCCGTTGGCGTATCCTACCGGAATGATGGCGATCTTCATCTTCTTATTGGCCAAAAATGAGCTGCCATAACCCACGAAGCTGCCTGCTTCCACTGTTTTGACCACCATCACCTTGGATTTCCAGGAGAGCATCCTGCGCAATGGATTGGTGTCCTTGGTATCTTTGCGGAAACGGAACATGTGCGTTTCCGGACTGGGCCAGAAGCCGTATTGCGAGATGCCAAAACGGACCATGTCCATGATGGTGTTGGGATAGGTGAGGGCTGCTGCTGAGCATGCGGTATGCCGCAGGTTCGGAACGAGTTCGTGGCGGGCAAAATACCGGCTGAATTTGCGAAACAACGTGATCTGATTCTTGATGCGCAAATAATTGGCAAGACTTTCTGCACCAGCATAATGCGTGCAGAGTCCCTGGAAAACGAAATGTTCCCGCTCCCGCTTCATGAATTCGGTCAACTCGGCAATCTGATCGTACTCAAATCCGGTCCGGTTAAAGCCTGTTTCCACCTCCAGGTGGATGACTGCCTTTTTTCTAAGCATTTTGGCCATTTCGACGGTTTTCTCAAAACGGCCCATGTCAAACACGAAGAATTCAATGTCGTTGGTGATGGCCCACTCAATCTCTGCATCGTCCAGGAGCCCCATGATCATGATCTGGTGGCCGGGAGACATCACCTTCAGTACATCATTGGCTTCTTTGGCAGAAAAAACGGAAAAATGTTGTATTCCGGCTTCCTCAGCGAGTGGGACCACGTTCTCCACACCATGGCCATAGGCATTGCCCTTGATCACTGAAGAAAAGATCACCTCCTTGCCAATGATCTTCTTCAGGTATTTGATGTTGTTGATGTATGCCTTCCGGCTGATTTCAATATACGAGGTGTTAAACATGCTAGCTGAGCTTTACTAGTTGATCTGCAATATGATAAAACATCCTGATGCCGGGTTCCAAAATCTCATCCGGAAAATCATAGTCGTGGTTATGCAGGCTCGGATGGTCCGTGCCTGAACCAATGCCAAACAGTGCGCCTTTATGGGCACCGGTAAAATGGCCAAAGTCTTCCGACCAGCGAAAAGGTGATTCAATCTCCTCCGTTTCCACACCTGCCCGTTGCATGGCCTCAAAAACCACATCACTGGCCTCTGGATGGTTGTCCGTGGCCGGGAATTCTTCCGTGTAGCGGATGTCTATCTCAATATCGTGTCTTTTCGACAATTCCTGTGCCAAATCGCAGGCTTGTTTATTCAGGACATCCATGTCGTCATCGCGATAGGTCCTCAGCGTAGCCATCACGACACCCTTGCCCGGGTTGGTTCCGAAAGCCACCTCGCCCAGCCTGGCATGGATGATGGTTAGCAACACAAAATCCCGGAAGTGGCTTTTCTCTTTTGGGATGTCCATTAGTCCACTGATCAGGTCTGTCATCATGTGTACGGGGCTATGGCCCTGCTCCGGGTGGGCAGCATGCGACGACTTGCCTTTCAGCTCAATGATCATGCCTTTGGAAGCCGATGCAAAAGGACCTTTGCGCATGATGACGGCTTTTTTGCGGAAGCCTGGCAGGTTGTGCAAGGCAAAGGCGTAATCGGGTCTGATTTGGTCAAACTTTTGGTCTTCGATGACCTTGGCCGCGCCTTGTCCATTTTCCTCTTCCGGCTGATACAACAACACCAGTCGTCCTTGCTGCGGTCTGTGGTTCTTCAGGAGCATGGCAAAACCACTAAGGATGGCCATGTGCCCGTCGTGGCCACATTTGTGGGACACGCCAGGGTTTTCGCTCTTGTAAGCAAAGGTATTGATCTCGTCGATGGGCAGGGCATCGAGGTCAGCCCGCAAAAGCAGGGTGGGACCAGGCTTCCCGGAATCAAAGATGGCGGCAAGTCCATGTCCCCCGAGACCTTCAATGATTTGGTCGGGTTGCTGTTTCTCCAACCATGCCCGGATGCGCCCGGCAGTCTGCTTTTCCTTTCCGGAAAGCTCCGGGTGGCGATGGAGTTCCCTTCTTAATTCCGCAGTTTGATCGAGTAATTCCTTCGTCAGGATATCCGTCATAAAGAATTTTTTTCAAAGGTATGGATTTTCTGTTTTACCAGGAAAGCCATCTGCAGTGTCTTTGCACTTTTTGGCTATCCGGGCTTCAGGTTGCAGACCGGGTCCAGGCGTCAGGATGCACCAGGTGATGCATTTCTTCGAATTTGCGGGTATCCAGGGTTAAGGCAGGACGCGCAGCGTAATGGATCCGGCGATTTCCAGGGCGGTGGTGATGGTGCTGAGATCCGTGAACAGGCGTCCATCTTGTCCGGACCAGTGGCTGTGCCCGATGGGTTTGAGCTCGTACTCATCCTGGCCGTCGTCCAGGTCAATGCGTGCTTCATAGACCACTGCAGGCTGGCTGGAGGTCATGTAGTGTTCATCACCCGGAAACTTATCATTGGTCCAGTATTCATTCCAGTTCCACGATTGGTTGATCTCAAAAAGTACCCTGAATTTTTGAATATCATCGTCAGGCGCGTGACTTTGCAGGATGAAGCTGTTTTTTGGCGTGGCTCCCGTCAAGGCATCCGGCACGGGGTCATCTTGTGTGGGCAGGTAGTACCCGTCGTCGGCTTGCACGCCGCGCTGATGACCCCAATAGGGGAGGGCAGCTGGTCTTCTGACCGGCCCTGGTTGCCAACGTCCGGAGGAAGGATCGCCGTGGCGGAAAACGCCTTTTCCGATCGACTCAGCGACATAGAGGGTTTGGATGTAGTTGCTGTCCAGGTCTTCGATCCATACAGCCATCAGGGGGTGATTGTGTGCGTCGCCACGAATGAACTCCAGCTCCAGGGCCGCACCCCTGGGCACAAAGCTGGTGACTAGGGTATCTACAGGCTCCCGTCTTTCCTGGTCGCGCTGCCACCAGCGAAAAAGACGATCCTGCGCCTGGGTGTGCTGAGGCAAATGAAGGGCCAGGAGCACAAGCACCAGGAAGAGGAAGAGCCACATCGAAATCTGTTTTCTGTGCATCATGTGATTGTATTTTGTCAAAATGTCGAATTGTCGAAAGGTCAAAAAGTCTGGCTGCTGGTTTTTATAAGGCGCAAAATTTTTCGTTTGAATGATTAAAAACAGGTACATAGGTCAGGCCAGGAACCGGAATCAAAACATAAAGATCACACCAATACTGGGCAGCACGCTGCCGATGTCATTTTGTAACTCTTTTAGTTCGTAGCGCTCCACGCCGTCATCATCAGTAAAGGGGGGTTCATTTTCGACGCGGGTCAGGTTTGGACGCTGGGCGGTTTGGAAGTTGTAAACGTTCTGCACGTCCAGGTATAGCATAATGCTAAAGTTGCTCAGGAAGTACTGCTTGTCTATGCGCACATCCAGTTGGTGAAAGCCAGGGGTTCTCTCGCTGTTAAACCGCGAATAGTCCAGGTAGCCCATGCGCCTGACATCCCAGGCATCGACGCGGCTGGATTTATCCAGGTCATAAGGGGTAAATGGTGCCCCACCCGTGTAGCGCCACTTAAAACCAATTTCCCAGTTGCGCGGCAATCGCCGCAACCCGGTGAGGTTGACGATGTGCCGATTGTCCCAGGCTGAAGGTGCAAAATCGCCGGAATAACCGGTAAACTCACTGCGCACCAGCGTGTAGGACAAAATTACGTTCCAGTTCAGTAAGTCCTGGTTGCGGTAATAGACTTCCGCACCATACGCCTTGCCCTCGGCCTCAGAGGATACTGCTTCGTCGCCTACGACCCCGAAATCGGCCGATTGGCTGCCAAGCGCGACGGAGTCACTGAGTGAATAAGGATAATTGTTGTACAGTTTGTAAAAACCTTCAATGGTTAAGATGCTGTTTCGGGCGGGAATCCATTCAAAGCCGCCCACGATGTGGTCTGCCGATATGTAAGTGAGTCCATTCTCGCGATTGACCAACCGGCCTTCTTCATCACGAAAGCCCATCGTAGTGTAGGCGGGCAGCTGGAAATATCTGCCGGTGTTGAAGTTCAGGAAAAGGTCATCCCTGATCTGATAGGATGCTGAAAGTCTGGGCGAGAGCTGATCCAGCAGGTTGGACATCCGGGATGAGTAACTATTGGCATCGCTGCGGATACCCAGCGACAAGGTCAGCCGCTCATCAAACAACCTTCTGGTTGCCTGGCCAAACAGGCTCCATTTATACAAGTCAAAAGAGGTTTGATAATCAATGATTTGTGGCTGGTTATTCTGAAAGACCTGCTGAAAGGTATCGTTCAGGTAACGGGCATATTCAGCGCCTCCACCTACGTTAAACCGGTAATTGCCCAGGGAGAACTGCCGTTCGTACCGGAATTTATTTTCAATTTCATCGGATTCATAGTCCAGCAGGCGGGGCAGGGATTCATCGTTGTCCGGGTATTTGTAAGCGGAGTTGCGCAGCATGTTCCGGCTGAGCACGAATGTTTCCCGGCCGTTGGACCTGAAGCGCCGGTATACCGCCCCGATGGTATAATTCCATTGTTCATTTACTGGCAGGAAATCAAGAATGTAGCGTTGATCAGGCGTGTCATCCAGGTCGAGGTTAAGGTCAAACAGGTCGATTGCTCCCACGCCCACAAAGTTGAGCGTGGAGTTTTCGCTGAGCCTGGTGGTGGTTTTAAACTGAAAGCCATTGTAGGTAGGCAGAAAGGGAAGTTCAACCACCCGGAACAGGTATTGCAGGTAGGATCGGCGGGCAGATGCGATGAAGGTGGTGTTGTCTGAAATGGGGCCGTCTGCCGTAAAGGCCAGGTCACTGGCCCCCAGGGTGGCCTGGAAGTTCAACTTGTCGCTGTTGCCGTTGATCTGCCGGATCTCAAAAACAGAGCTCATGGCATCCCCCCGGTTGGCCGGAAAGGCACTGGAGTACATTTCCACTTCGCGGATGAAATCGGTGTTGAGGATGCCCACGGGCCCGCCACTGGCTCCCTGGGTGGCAAAATGGTTGATGTTGGGAATTTCCACGCCATCCATAAAAAAACTGTTTTCGGCTGGCCCCCCTCCACGTACGATGACATCGTTGCGGAATGCCGGCGTGGATGCAACCCCCGGCAGTCCCTGGATGACCCTGGAAATGTCGCGGTTTGCTCCGGGACTTCGTTCGATCTCCTGTATGCCCAGTCTTCTCAGGGAAACCGGACTCTCATCGCTTCGCTCAAACTGGCTGACCGTCACCTCCACGGCTTCCAGGTCAACCGCTTGTTCCGTCATGCCAATGTCGATGCTGGTCGTGCGATTGGCACTTACCCGATACTCTGAACTGAGTCGCGTCTCATAACCCACAGCGGAGACCCGCAGTCTGACAAACCCAGGCTCGATTCCAGTGAAACTGAATTTGCCATCCAGGTCGGTGGTGCTGCCAATGGTTGTTCCCTCAATCACCAGGTTGACAAAAGGCAGGCCTTCGTTGGTGTCTTCATCATATACACGGCCACGGATGGTACCTGTTTGCGCAGCAGCCTCCAGTACCAGGACCATGATCATCAATAATAAGGTAGCGCGTAAAATCATATATATCGAATAGCTTAAAAATAACTTTTTACAGGAACCGCAGGGGGTACCTGTCGGTGTATCACATAAACAGCGAGGGACCACATTATGTTTAAACCGCATATTGTCTTGATAAAAATACTATTTTTGCATAATAGTTGTTCATATCTTTCCACCAACCCTTAAATTCAAGCAAACATGAAATCACCAGGTGCAGTAAGAACCATCGTTGGCCTGTTGTTCATCCTTTTTGGCGCCGTGCTTTTTTTGAAATGGGCAGGTTATGATCTCCCATTCCTCATTCCCTCAAGCCTGTTTACCTGGCAACTCATCCTCATCATACTGGGCATTTATTTTGTCGCTTCAGGCAACAGGAACACCGGCCTGCTGATGATCCTCATCGGAGGGGTGTTCTGGCTCAGACAGATCTATGGGTACACTTTCCGGGATATTTTTACCATTGGCATTCCGGTCTTGCTGGTGCTGGCCGGACTGATGCTGATCTTTCCGCAGCTGCTGCGGCGTAAGAAAAAACATCGTGAGCGGATTACCGACAGGGATCCCGAATTGAGTGCAGTGCACGTTTTCAGTGGGGGCAGCCGGGTGATTGAGTCCGATCACTTCAGCGGTGGTGAAGTCGTCTGCGTGTTTGGCGGAGCAGACTTGCATTTCCGTGGAAGTTCATTGGCTCCCGGGAAGAACATCCTGCATACCACCTGCATTTTTGGTGGTTGCGATGTGTATGTGCCGGACGACTGGTCGGTGCAGCTGGAAGCCACCCAGGTTTTTGGGGAGGCCAGTGACAAAAGGTTCCGGAATACGGTCAAGCCCGCAGAGGATCCAGATAAGACTTTGATAATTAAGGGATTCATGCTATTTGGCGGGCTTGATGTAAAAAGAGCATAGGCCTGGCATTTAAGTATTTTTAGGATGAAAAAATGCTAAAAATCATTACCTTTGCACCGGTTTGGTGCATCTGCCGGCCTATTGTATCATGATTGAATCTGTTATATGTTAACAATCAAAAAGATCAGGAATATTTCGGGCTTCATCTTACTATTGCTGTTGGTTATGGGTTGCAGCCAGTATCAGCGCCTGTTGCAGAGCGACGATTATGAGCTGAAGTATGAGAAAGCCATAGAATATTATGAGGATGAGGAATATGGCAGAGCCATCACGTTGCTGTCTGACGTCATGCCCGCATACAGGGGGACCGCTGAGGCCGAGCGCATCAACTATTATTATGCCAAGGCCCATTTCCGCAATGGCGAGTACATGCTGGCCAGCCACTATTTCAAATCTTTCGTGGAAGCTTATCCCAATAGCGAACATGCCGAGGAGTTTCTCTTCCTGAGCGGATATTGCCAGTACCTTGAATCACCAAGGTATTCGCTCGATCAGACCAGCACGAGGCAGGCCATACGTGAGCTTCAGAGTTTTATTAACCGCTATCCCAACAGCGACAGGGTAGCGGATGCCAATGAACTGATTGACGAGCTTCGCTACAAGCTTGAAAAGAAGCATTTTGAGATCGGCAAGATGTATTACAATATCTCCGACTACCAGGCTGCTGCAACCACGTTTGAAACCTATATCAAGGACTACCCCGATAGCGAATACCGGGAAGAAGCCATGTTCCTGACCGTTAAGGCCTATTACGAATTCGCTTACCGCAGCGTACCACAGCGCCAGGAAGAACGTTATGAAAAAGCGGTGGAAGCCTTTTATGCTTTTGAAAGCCGCTTTCCTGACAGCCCAAAAATGGATGAAGCCAGAAACATGTACGAGCACGCCAGCGATGCCATCGATGGGTTTCGGGAGCGAAGGGAATTAACCGAAAGTAATTAAAACCAGCGACAGATCAGAAAATGGAAAAGAAAAAAGTGAATCCGGACATGACAACCCAAACCCGCGACCTGCGGGCGTTTGACAAAGATACGGGCAACATTTACCAATCGGTGGTCATCATCTCAAAACGGGCCAACCAGGTTGGACAGGAAATGAAAGAAGAGTTGAATGCCAAACTGGAAGAGTTTACCAGTTCAACCGACAACCTGGAAGAAGTATTTGAGAACAGGGAGCAAATCGAAATTGCCAAGTATTATGAGCAACTGCCCAAACCGAGTCTGATCGCCATCAGCCAGTTTTTGTCGGACGAAGTCTATTACCGGGTGCCCGTGATCGAAAGCGACGATAAGTAAGCCAGTCATCGTCCTGCAAAATACGCTTTGTTAACGTGGCCAAAGATGCATATTACCCGCCAGACATGATCGCAGGAAAGAAAATCATATTGGGCATAACAGGCGGGATCGCTGCTTATAAGGCAGCTTTCCTGATTCGCTTGTTTAAGAAAGCTGGTGCCGAAGTCAAAGTGGTAGGCACGGCAAATGCCTTTGAATTCATTACCCGCGTCACGCTGGAATCGCTCTCCGAAAACCGGGTGTATGACCAGGTCTTTGGCGAACAGAATGATTATACGACCGAACACGTGGCGTTAACCGACTGGGGCGATGTGTTTGTGGTGGCTCCGGCCACGGCCAACATCATCGGGAAATATGCCAATGGCATAGCGGATGATGCCCTCTCCACTTCCTTGCTTGCCTTTGATCGGAAAGTATTCGTGGCTCCTGCCATGAATTGCAAGATGTATGCCCACGATGCGGTGCAGGACAATCTCCGTAAGCTGAAACAGCGGAACGTGCAGCTTATCGAGCCTGCAGCAGGTTTTCTGGCCTGCGGCTACGAAGGATGGGGAAGGATGGAAGAGCCCGAAACCATCTTTGAACAGGTTGAGGCGCATTTTAAACCTGGCCATTCCCCGCTTACCGGGAAAAAGGTATTGATCAGCGCAGGTCCGACCTACGAAGCCATCGATCCGGTCCGGTTCATTGGCAATCATTCCTCCGGCAAGATGGGCTACGCATTGGCTGCAGAACTGGTTAAGCGGGGAGCAGAGGTATCGCTGATTTCCGGACCTGTTGCCCTCGAACCACCTGATGTCGCCCACCTGGTTAAGGTTACCTCCGCCGGGGAAATGCACGAAGCCTGTATGGCGGCCTATCCCGATTGCGACGTGGCCATCATGGCGGCTGCTGTTTCCGATTATGCCCCGGCAAAGCCGCAAGCGCAAAAGATCAAGAAGAAAGACAAACCCCGGGAGCTGAGCATCCGCCTGAAACCAACCACAGACATTCTTGGAGAAATGGGTAAGGCAAAAAAGCAGCAGGTCCTGGTGGGCTTCGCACTGGAAACCACCGCAGGGGAGGAGCATGCCAGGGAAAAAATTAAAAAGAAGAATCTCGACCTCGTGGTGCTGAACTCCCTAGCTGATGAAGGTGCAGGCTTTATGCACGACACCAACAAGATCAGCATCATAGACAATAATTTCGAGATTTCCCGTTATCCATTGAAAGGCAAGGATGAAGTGGCAAAGGACATTGTGGATCGCCTGGAAAAACACC
>PUPG01000227.1 GCA_003553005.1 Bacteroidales bacterium | reverse complement strand
GGCACTGGCAAATCCATCAGCATGCCCTCGGTACCACAGTAAAGGATAACCACTTGCTCTTCGACAGGTACCGGTTTGTATTGTTCTTGCTTGAGCAATTCCATGTTTCTGACACCTTTGTCGAGCACATAGCGGGTGTCGGGATCCAGGTCAGAACCAAAACGTGCAAAAGCTTCCAGTTCGCGGTATTGCGCCTGATCAATCTTAAGCGTACCCGCCACGCGTTTCATGGATTTCATCTGGGCGGTCCCTCCCACCCTGCTCACAGACACACCCACATTGATTGCAGGGCGCACGCCGGCATGAAAGAGGTCCGTTTCCAAAAAGATCTGGCCATCGGTAATGGATATCACATTGGTGGGGATATAGGCGGAAACGTCACCAGCCAGGGTTTCGACCATGGGTATGGCCGTGAGCGAGCCACCTCCTTTTACCATCTCCCGGATCGATTCGGGCAAATCGTTCTGCTCTTTGGCGATGTCGTCAGATGCAATGATCCTGGCTGCCCTTTCCAGCAGCCTGGAGTGAAGATAAAACACATCGCCCGGGAACGCCTCTCGTCCGGGCGGCCGGCGAAGCAGCAGGGACACCTCGCGGTAGGCTACCGCCTGCTTTGACAGGTCATCAAAAAACACCAGGGCATCCCGGCCCGTATCGCGGAAAAACTCCCCAATAGCCATGCCGGTAAAAGGTGCATAAAATTGCATGGAGGCCGGGTCGCTTGCAGGTGCAGAGACGACCACCGTGTAGGCCATGGCACCGTGTTGTTCAAGTTTGTCGACTACGCCTGCCACCGTGGACCCTTTCTGTCCGATGGCCACATAAACACAGTACACAGGTTCGCCCTGTTCATGATATTGTCGCTGGTTGATGATGGTATCCACAGCCATGCCTGTTTTGCCTGTTTGCCGGTCACCAATGATCAACTCCCGCTGACCCCGGCCTATCGGAATCATGGCATCTATGGCCTTGATCCCTGTCTGGAGCGGTTGGTTTACCGGTTGCCTGTAAATTACCCCTGGGGCCTTTCGCTCCAGGGGCATGTCGTACAATGGGCCAGCCACCGCACCTTTCCGGTCAATCGGCTGTCCGAGCGTATTGACAACCCTGCCTAGCAAGCCCTCACCAACACGCACAGAAACGATGCTTCCGGTGCGCTTTACGATATCTCCTTCCCTTAGGCTGCGATAGTCGCCAAGCAGCACGACTCCGGCATTGTCTTCTTCCAGGTTCAGCACCACACCCGTCAGGCCATGATCGTTGCATTGCACCATCTCACCGGCCCATGCATTGCTCAATCCATATACACGGGCGATACCATCACCTACCTGCAGCACGGTGCCTGTTTCCTCGAGCTCGGCTGATGGCTGAAAACCAGCCATCTCCTGCCGAAGGATTGCTGATATTTCTGAAGGTTTCAGGTCTGACATAATCAAAAATTCAAATGTTTCTTAAGCTTGGCCAGCCGGTCATGCACACTGGCATTGTATTGTTTTTCACCGATCCGGAGAATAAATCCACCAAGGATTTCCGGGTTGACCTGCTCGTCAAACTCTATCTCATGATCCGTAATTCGCCGGGCAGCAGCCATGGCTTTATGCCTTAGGTCATCATCCATGGGCACGGCAGTGATTACTTTCACCTGTTCAATGCCAAGGTGTTCTTTATACACCTCGAGGTAAGCAGCAGCAATGCCCTCCAGCATAAACCCGCGTTGCTTGCGCGTGATAATTTGCATATATTTAAGAATCAGCGGATGGACACGGGTTTCAAATAACCTGGCAATGATCTTGTTCTTTTTTGACAGGCGGGTGACCGGACTTTTCAGGATGGCGGCAAGTGGTTTATTCTCGGAAAACACCTTGTAAATCAGCCTCATATCGGCATACGACCGTTCCAGGATATGGTTTTCACCGGTGAGGGCCAATAGGGCTTTGGCGTAGCGCTTATGCAGAATATGGTTATGTTGCAACATATCTTTTGCACGGATGATCAGTTCACTTTAACCTCATCAAGCAACTTGCGAATATAGCGGGTGTTTCTTCCCCGGTCACTCAACTCCTCGGTGAGCACTTTTTCTGCAATATCCATGGAAAGCAACGAGATCTGACTTTTAATTTGCCTAAATGCTTCTTCTTTATACTGGCGGATCATCTCATCTGCTTTTTCGCTGATTTCCTGTGCCTCTTCGCGGGCTTTTTCCCTGGCCTCAACGATGATTTGTTCTGCATCTTCATGGGCTTTGGCAGTGATGTCCCGGGCGGCTTGTTCTGCTTCGGCCATCTTGCTGCTTTTCATCGTTTCCAGTTGGGTCATTTCGTGTTCAATCCGCTTGGCATCGCTGAATGATTTGGCCAACTGTTGTTCACGGGCATAGAGCACCTGCAGAATTGGCTTCCATGCAAATTTTTTTAATATATAAAGCACCACCCCAAAAGAAATGGTCATCCAGAAAATTAGCCCCAACCCGGGCATCAATAGTTCCATAAGGCAATGGTTTAATCATTACAAATACCTGGCAATCCTGGGAAAGCAATGGCAGGTGTAATTCTTCATTGTCGGGCAAAAGACCCTTTGGTTGTTCTGCTGTTCGTGCTAACAATGGCTCACCGGATCAAACAAAGAGGGTAAGCAGCACGATTACCAGGGCAAAGAACGTAATCCCTTCAATCAGCGCTGCTGCAACCACCATGGAAGACCGCAGGTCGTTTCCGGCTTCAGGTTGCCGGGCAATATTGTCGATCGCACTTTTAGCAATGGCAGCTATGCCATATGCCGCGCCAAAAACAGCAATCACGGCAGTCAAGGCGGCGCCCATTTTCATCCATTCGTGGGCAACATCTACATTATTGAGCAATACAAATAACAGTTCCATGTGTTTAGGTTTTTAATGTACACCCTAATGATTCTCTTTTGGGACAGCCATCCCAAAGAAGAACGCACTAAACAGGGTAAAAATATATGCTTGCAAAAAAGAAACGAGAATTTTCAGGAAATTCAGGAATACCAGAAACAAAATGGTGATGGGTGAAATAGAGTAACCCATGAGCACACTCACGGATCCAAGCACAAAAATCAGGGTGGTCAGGCTCAGGATTACCATATGCCCAGCCGTCATATTCGCAAAAAGCCTGATCATCAAAGTAAAAGGCTTAATAAAGGCACCGGCCATTTCAATGACCGGGATGATCGGAATGGGAAACTTCAGGAAAAAAGGCACACCCGGCATGTTGAACATGTGCTTCCAATAGCCGCTGTTGGCGTACCAGTGTGTGGTAAAAAAGGTGAACATGGCCAGCACGAAGGTGACGCTGATATTACCGGTTACATTTACCCCTCCTGGGAAGACAGGCACGAGTCCGATCAGGTTGTTAATGAAGATGAAAAAGAAGACTGTCAACAGGTAGGGCATGAAGCGCTGATATTTGTCCGGACCAATGGCCAGGACGGCAATCTGGTATCTGACAAACAGGATCAGGGGTTCGAAGAACAGGGGCAGCCCCTTTGGTGTGTAATCAATGGCCGCATTCCTGTACTTGCGCCCAACCTGCACAAAGAGCAGGCAGATCAAAAATGAGGCAATGAAAACGGCCAGCACCGTTTTCGTAATCGAAAGATCAATCACATAAGACGCATGGGGATCTGGGGTCTGGCCGTCGTCAAGCACCCTGATCACACGGCCTTTCCTGGGGCCTTCCTGTGCAATGGCGAAATTTTTATATGCCTCGCGTCCGTAGTCAAACCGGCGACTTGAAAAGAAATAGAAATCTGCATCATGAATCAGGATGACCGGCAAGTACAAGGAAAAGGACCTGTCTCCAATGTCAAAAAGATGCCATTCATAACTATCCAGGACATGGTCCACAATGATTTTCCGGGCATCTATGGTTTCTTGCTGCGCGGGATCATCGGCATTCCCGGTAACATCTGCAGCAGCCTGTACGGTCATGACAAAAAGCAACAGACCTGTCAGGCACACCATGCGAACCGCGGGGGCAAGCTTTGTTTCATCGTGCTGATCCATGGACATATATTGAGGTGTTTTAAGTAACCAGGTATGTCATAGTCAACCAATTTGTATCACAATATGTTTGCACTCTACTGAATAACGTTATTTTTTCAAATTATGATACAGATGGGACACCTCAATCATGGAATACATGAAATAGAACACGAAAAAGGTGATAATAAAAGGGATGGCGTCATCCGGAAAGCTGAATGAGTAGATCAACAAAACAGCCACATAAAACATGAAACGGATTATCGTGGTCAGGATGAATCCATTGGCAAAAGCCTGGCTGGATCTGGCTTGCTGTCGTGCCAATATCAGTTTGGTAAGCAGGGTAACCAGATAGAAAAAGGGAATGAAAGCAAAGTATACATCAGACACAAAGCGCCCGGGGAGCAACAAGATGAATAGGGCATATGCAGCAAGCAAGACCAATGAGTAAATGGTAAGCTTCCTGGTGAAGGTCTTCAGCCTTGACCATGATGTTGTGGACATGTCAATACTGCTTGCAACGGTAACCCGGGTGAATCGCGATTATTTATCTTTCCCCTTGCCAGCTTCATGGCCGCCAGAAGCCTTCTCCTGATCCATGGTACAGGTACCGGAAAATTTCGCTCCGGGTTCTATTGAGAGTTTATTGGTGATGATGTCGCCCTGGAATACTGCCGAAGCCTTCAATGAAAGCAGCTCAGTCACGTCAGCCTTTCCTTCAACCCTCCCGGAAAAATCGGCGTTGGCGCAATAGATGTCTCCTTCTATCACACCCGTATCTCCTAAAACGATCTTTCCCTTGGAACGTAGCTCGCCAATAACTTTACCATCCACGCGGATATCTCCTTTGGATTCGATCTCACCCTTAATGGTTGTTCCTGAGCCTACCAGGTTAATAGCTGTATGGTCTGTTTCTTTCTGCTTGGCCATGATATGGTATCTTTTTAGGAGTTAGCGATTCTTGTGCACGCGTTGCAATCAAGCGGTTCCGCAAAAGTAAGAAAAAGTTCAAATTAAGGGGATCAGATTTCCAAATAATAGTGATCAAAGAAGATGCGGTAGTCGGCTATTTCCTTGTCCTGGTAAAACATCGGATAGTTATCCACAGAGATCACGAAGGGCTCAATGTATGCTGAACGCACATTTTCAAGTTCTTCGTGTTCCTGCCATTGCTGATAATACGCCATGCCGCTTTCCATATTCTGGAAATTGGTAATGGTCAGCAACTGTTTGCCTTCCTCAAAATAAATGTTGTTTACTGAGAGGTTCTCTTCTTCAAAATGCTCCTCATTGAACCCCGTGATTGCCGCATTGATTTCTGCCGGGTCGTGCTGGTCGGTTTGAACAAGCAGCACAAAGAAGTGCACGGCATCCGGGGAATAGTTGTAGGGGGTTTCAATGGGCTCCCTTTCCGTGCGACGCGACTCCGGAGGTTCAGCGGCCAACCGCTCTTCTTCCGCTTCATGCAGGGATGCCAGCAAGACAGAGGCTGGCTGATGCACTGGCGTTCCCTCGTAATGGTCTACTACGTGCTGCAGTTCTGTCATAAACAACTCCTGGTCATCATTTTTGCCCAGGGCCATGGCGTGCAGGTAGGCAAATTTTGCCTCCAGTTCGCGCGACACTTCCAAGGTATCCAGTGCTGACCTGTTGTCAGCGATTACGTCGTACCTTCCCGCAAAAAATGCCCTGTAACTCTGTTCGTACAACTCATTGGCAAGGTTTTGCCTTTGCCTCATGTTATCCGCATAATCAGGATCACCGATGATCATTGCATATTCACTATCCGGGTAGTTATCAAGAAGCTTGTTTTTGATTTGTTCGGCTGCAGCATGATTGCCTGTCTCCCGATGCATGTGGTACAGGTAATAATAGGCCTGCATTTCCTTGCCTGAACCGTCGAAGTTATTGACCAGCTCCGTAAAGCTTTCGATTGCGTTTTCGAGATCATTCAATCTTTCCCTGAAAAGCATGGCCTTGTTAAAATAGGCCTGCACCTGCCGCTCAATGGAGGTATTCATTTGCTCTTCGGAGTTGGGGATATTTCTGAGATAGGTTTCCGGGTCGAACTCATCGAGTTCCAGGGTATCCTCTTCTTCAGCCAGCAGATCATCAAATCCGGCCATGTCGTCAAAGCCGCCAAAGTCAGCAGCAGCCATTTGCCGGTTGCTGATTCTCCAGAGGTCTTCCAGGGGCCTGTCTCCAAAATTGCTAAAAAACTCCATTTCTCCATTGGCCATGGCGCTTGTGTTATAAAAATACCACCCGCCTCCCTGGGATCCCGTGCGTTGACCCTGCCGGGCAGCCCGGCCGGCATCACGCATTTCCTGTTGCCTTTGCCGCTCAGCCTCCTGTTGCTGGCGTTCTTTCTCCCGAAGATCTTCAATGATATCAGCCACGATGGCATCTTGCTCATCGGACGATAGGCTGGCGAGATGCTGCAAACTGTCCTCGCGGGCAATCACTTCGCTGAGCTGAGCCAGCCCTGATAACACCTGCTGGCGCTCCCTTACCGCATCAATCTCATCGTAGCTGCCGGGCAAGAACGTAGTGGCGCTGTCATAATACTGGTTTGCCTGCGGATAATCCGGACGATCAAAGTAAATTTCGCCAAGACGTAAGAAGGACAAGCCTTTCTGGAAATCATTGCCCTGGCTCACTTCAGTTGAAGTCAGGTAGTTTTCCACGGCCCGCTCTTCATCACCTTGACGCATATACAATTGTGCAAGGGCATAGTAAATCTGATCCTGGAATTCGTCATACCGGCTATCTCCCATCATGTCCATCAGCTCCTCGCGTATGAAGTCGCTGCCGCCTACAGCCGGGTCATAAGCCTGCGCCATGCCTATGCGTGCCTGAAATCGCATTTCCCTGCCTGCCCGCATATCCAGCACCCGTTCATAGGTTTCCTGGGCCCGGGCAAACTGTCCGGAATGGTGATATAGCTGTGCCTGGATAAAAGTAAGCCTGGCTTTTTCATGGCGTCCATCTACATAAGGCAATCCGGCTTCCAACTGCCTGGCTGCCTGTTCATATTTTTCCTGGCGAATGTAATGGTCAGCATAAGCCTTGCGAAACATGGCCACGGTCTCCTCGTTCAGCAAGCCATCGTGATAACGCCGCTCAAGTGTCTCCAGAAGCCGCAGGGCCTGCTCATATCTTTCCTGCTCATTGTAAGATTTGGCAATCCAAACCTTGGCATCGTAGCTTCGTTTTGTGTCGTACTGCCTGATGATGTATTCAAAAGTGAGGATGGCCAGCGTAAAGTCGCGCTTAAAAAAGTGTGAGCGGCCGATCAGGTAATAGGACTCATCAATCCACTTGTTATGTTCTTCGCCACGGATGTCCATCGAATGCCGGCGAATCACCAGGCTTGCTTTTTCATAAATTACATCCATGTTGCTGCTGATGGAGGCAGCATCCTGTTCTGCCCCATACCTGAATACCGACAACACCTGTTCGTAATTGTCGGAATGGGCCTCCGACAAGGTCTTCATGCTCTCCTCATAAATCTCCTTAGCATTGAAATAGCCATTGTATTTGGCATTGATTTCGTGGAAAGTCCGGTTAACGAAAGAATCTTTCTGGGTCGAACAGCCCTGGACGAGGAATAAAAAAAGGACAGGACCCAACATTGGCAAGGCCCGAATAAACATTTTCCGGAGTGTGTGCATGTGCATCATCATTAAACCACAAAGATAACGTTCATTTTTTAAAAACATTATATGGGATATCCAAGCTTTTAAAAGTCGGTTTTCCGGCTAAAAATGATTAATTTTGCATGGATTTTGACCGGGGGAACAGCCCTCCTCGCACATGGAAGAAAAAGAAACGGATAAAGGCTTATTTAAAAAGCTGCACCATAAGTATCGCCTGGTGATTCTCAATGACGACACCATGGAAGAGCGGTTAAGCATTCGCCTTACCCGGTTCAAGGTGTTTGTGCTAGCGGGCACCATGGTCATCTTGCTTGTTGTGGCCACGATTTATTTGATTGCCTTTACCCCCCTGAAAGAATACATTCCGGGTTATGCCGACTTTAACACGCGCAAAGTTCTCAGGGAGCTTTCATTAAGAGCAGACACACTGGAAAAGCAGCTCAGACAGAAAGACCTTTACATCATGAATATCCGCAATATCACCGAAGGGCGTGATCTTGTCGAAGAGATACCTGATAGCATTGGCGACCCCGACGCCATCGATATTGATGAACTGCCGCGATCACCCGAAGATTCGTTGTTAAGGGCTGAGATGGAGCTTGCCGAAGAGTTTACCAACAACTACTGGCGCAATACGGAAGCACAAGCGGTTGCTGACATGGGCCGTTTTACATTTTTCCCTCCCGCCATTGGCATGATCAGCAGCCATTTTGATCCGGCAGAAGGGCATTACGGCGTGGACATCGTGGCTGATCAGGATGAAATCATCAAAACCACGCTGGACGGCACGGTGATATTCGCCGGTTGGACCATGGAAACGGGTTATACGATCGGAATCCAGCATGAACAGAACATCGTCTCGATTTATAAACACAACAGCAGCCTGCTCAAAGAAGAAGGGAGCATGGTCGAAGCCGGAGATCCGATTGCCATCATTGGCGACACCGGGCTCTATTCTACCGGGACCCACCTGCATTTTGAGTTGTGGTTCAACGGGATTCCGGTCAATCCTGCAGAATACATTTCCTTTCAATGACGATTGCAGAAACCCGAAATATTGCCATTCTTGGATCTACGGGTTCGGTTGGTCAACAGGCCCTGGAGGTGATTGACAAGCAACGGGACCGTTATCGTGTGGTTACGCTCACTGCCATGAATAATGCGGAGCTTTTGGTGAAACAGGCGATCAGGTTCACCCCGGAAGCGGTCGTAATTGGAAATCAGGCGCACCAGGCATTTGTGCAAGAGGCGCTGAAAGGGCTTCCCCTGAAGGTATATGCAGGAACGGAGGCCATTCACCACGCCAGCGAGCTTGCACCTGCCGACACGGTGATCACCGCGCTGGTCGGGATCTCAGGGCTGCAACCAATGCTGCACGCCATCAGCCTGGGCAAGAAAATCCTGCTTGCCAACAAGGAAAGCCTGGTGGTGGCGGGCCAGTTGATCACCAGCCTGGCCGCAAAACATCAGACCCGCATACTGCCCGTCGACTCGGAGCATTCCGCCGTCCTGCAATGCCTGGCAGGCGAAGATGCCAGTCACCTGGAAAAAATATACCTTACCGCCAGTGGAGGACCTTTCCGGGGCCTCAGGCAGCACGAACTTGGCGGGGTGACCAGGGAGCAAGCCTTGCAACATCCCAACTGGGACATGGGCGATAAGATCAGCATCGACTCGGCTACCATGATGAACAAAGGCCTGGAGATGATTGAAGCCAAATGGCTGTTTTCGCTTCGTGCGGATCAGATTGATGTGCTTATCCATCCGCAATCCATTGTACACGCCATCGTCCAGTTTTGCGATGGCTCGATGAAGGCGCAACTGGGTGTTCCCGACATGCGGCACCCCATCGCATTTGCATTGGATTACCCGTCCCGCCAATACTCGGATTTGCCCCGACTACAGATTGATCAAATCAGGCAGATGAGTTTTGAGCCAGTAGGCAAAAAGGATTACCCTTGCCTGGATCTTGCTGTGGAAGCCATGCAGCAGGGTGGCATCATGCCCTGTGTCCTCAATGCCGCCAACGAAGTTGCCGTGGCAGCGTTTTTGCAGAATAAGATCGGGTTTACCGATATTCCGGCAGTGATTGAACAATGCATGGATGGGGCGCAGGCAGGCAACTCCGGTGACCCCTTGCTCTTGCTGGAAACGGACCGGGAAGTCCGGAAAAAAGCAGAAGCGGTGATGAAAACAATTTCCTGACCAGGCCGTTTATCCCGATGAAGCCCTGTTGCAGGAAATCTGATCACCCTGGTTAGTGAAATCGAATACGTACAGAAAACAAAAAACAAAATATGCAGATTGTAATTCAGGCAGCACAGTTTTTTCTGGCGCTAAGCATTTTGGTCGTAGTCCACGAGTTTGGTCACTTTTTGTTTGCCAGGCTCTTTGGCATCAGGGTAGAGAAGTTTTACCTGTTTTTCAACCCGTGGTTTTCTTTGTTTAAAGTTAAGCGGGGAGAAACCGAATACGGAATGGGCTGGCTTCCCCTGGGCGGCTATGTGAAAATTTCCGGCATGATTGATGAGTCGATGGACAAAGACCAGATGAAGCAGCCACCCAAGCCTTACGAGTTTCGCTCCAGGCCTTCGTGGCAACGATTGCTGGTGATGGTTGGCGGGGTATTTTTCAACATCATCCTGGCAGCACTCATTTATATCATGATGTTATTTACCACTGGGGAAGAATACCTGCCGGTGAAGAATCTTGAATACGGGATAGAAGCCGAAAGACTTGGTCAGGAGTTAGGCCTGCGCTCCGGTGACCACATCCTTGCCCTGAACGGCGAAGCGCCGGAAGACTGGTCCTCGATGATGCAGGGTTTTGCGCGCGGCGAGATCAGGGAAGTCACCGTGCAAAGAAACGACAGTGTATTCAATATTGATGTGCCGGAGTCATTCTTTGGCGAAATCATTGCTGCCCGCGGACAAGACTTTATTGACATCCGTTTCCCGTTCATCGTATCCGGCTTCCTGGATGGCTCACCGGCAAAAGAAGCTGGCGTGCAGGAGGGTGACCACATCAAAGGGATTGGCAGTGAGGAGACCTGGAGCTTTCAGCAGTTTGCCAGAAAAGTGGCTGAATACGCTGGCACGGAAACCACGCTGACCGTAGAGCGCGATGGACAAACGCATCATCTCGACATCAGGGTACCCGAAGAAGGACGTGTGGGCGCCTTTGTAAAGGACCCCAGGGAGCTGTTTACCACGGAGACCAGGGATTACTCCCTG
>PUPG01000076.1 GCA_003553005.1 Bacteroidales bacterium | reverse complement strand
GCATTGACCAAAGAGGGAAGGGAAGCCTGACATTTTCCGTACTCAACGTATACGGAAGAAAAAACCCCTTCTCAGTATTCTACAGGCAACAACCGGACACACAGCAGGGAGGAAGGTCATTCGACCTTTACCAGCTGTATATCATCGGAAGACCATTACCTACAATAACCTATAACTTTTCATTCTGAGATTATGAAGATGACAACAAATAAGACAAACAAGCTGTTGTGGCTGACCATGCTCATCCTTGCCGTGGCGTGCCAGGAAAAGTTTGACCATTCGGTCGGTCCCCTGGAGAACTACCTGGTGGTGGACGGGCTGCTTACAACCCAGGAAGGGCCCCACGGCGTCAGGCTGTCTGAAACGACACCCTACGGAGAGCCGCGCAACTTGACGCGCATCACGGATGCACTGGTAACCATCGCCGATGATGAAGGCAATGAAGTCCTGCTTGAAGAAACCAGCAACGGGTGGTACTATACGCCAAACGACTTCAGGGGAAAAGTGGGCAAGTCCTACACCCTGCAGATTGTGACGTCTGACGGGTACACGTATGAAAGCGATCCCCAGAAGATCAAGGAACCTGTGGAGTTTGAGGACATGGAAGCGGAGTTCACCTATGAATCGTTCTATTTCGAGTCGGAAATCTCAGGGCGAATCTATGAGGACATTGTAGAAGGCACCAAAATCTACCTGGAAACCCTGATTGAAGACGGTGAGACACCGAGGTTCCGCATCGAGGCAGGCCTGTACCTGCAGTATGTCAACATCATTCCGGCAGGAGGCGTTGAAACCTATGATTATTGCTGGATGATCTACGACGGGACGGATATGCTCCCGCGTGACATCCCCGATTTCAGCACGGGATCAGATTACAGCAACCACCAGATCGGGTTTCTTCCTTATAACACCAGCGACCTGCTATACCTGAATCTCCCGGAAAGGAGTTATGACCATCATCGTACGCTGATCAGCAGACTTTATTCGTTAAATGTTGATGCATACGCGTTTCACCAAGCAAAAAACGAACAGCTTTCCGACGAAGGCAAGTTCTTTGATCCCATTGCGATTGACCTGCCGACCAACATGCGCTGTGTTAACGACGAGGAACGCCGTGTTTATGGCCTGTTTGAAGCCTCCTCGGTAACCTCACTTTCGGCGAGGAGCCACTATAACTCCAATACGGGAGAGGTTACCCTAACCCCCTGGCTAGACCCGGAGACCATACCCGAGGAAGGTTGCTCCTATATGGAATTTCCGGATTTCTGGATCGAATAGATCTGGCGGTTTGGGCAGCGTTATGGAGTTACTGGGTTATGGGGTTGCCGGGGGCTGGCAATACACCTGGTTTGAGGCTGTGAATCAATTGGGTTGAAGCTTCGGGCCTGACCCTGCCTGAAGCACATGCAAATGACAGGATGCAACGCAATATCCCATGAAAAAGGGCCAAACCCGAAAGCTGCCGTAAAGATATCTATCACACACAAACCATTGCACACCCAGATCTTAAGACATTTATACATTTTGACATTCAGCCATTTTGACAAATTTGAATAAACCATGAAGCAAATTGTTATCCTGATGATATGTGGGTTCACCACCCTCCTCCACACCAGTCAAGTTTCCGGGAACGATCTGCGCATCGCTCCCCACGAGCAGATTTATGTGCATACCGACCGTGATTTTTATGTGGCAGGCGAGTATTTATTTTTCCAAAGCTGGCTATATAACCTTGACAATGATAACAATTGGTCCGGGCCACAAAGCCAGTTTGCCTACCTCACACTGCGCAACCAGCACGGCGTGGTGGAAACGATGACCTTAAAGCTGGACGGGCAGCATACCAGTGGCAGCATGTTTTTGCATGACACCCTGTCTACGGGGATGTATGAGCTAATCGGTTTTACTAACTGGATGCGCAATCTGGGCGAAGAAGCATTCTTCAGCAAGGAGCTGTTCATCGCCAACCGTTTTGATGAAGAACTCCAATTACCTGAGCCGTTAGCCGGTGATGAAACAGACCTGCAAGTCGCCTTTGCAGTGGAAGGCGGTGACCTGCTGGCCGGGCAGCCTGCAAACTTGCTTATTCAAACCAGGGGTGACTTCGATACCTCAAACAGGGATGTCCATATTACAAACGCTGCAGGCGACACCCTGGCTGCCAGCAGGCTCAATGCGCATGGCTTTAATACCATTCAGCTTCACCCCGACTCAGCAGAGGCTTATACCTTGTTGCTGGATGGAACCGACCAGAATTTTGCGCTCCCTGCTGTTGGGCAAGATGGTTTGGGTTTTGTGCTCGACGGAAATAGCAGGCAACTGCAGGCAAACATTGTGCAAAATGGCCTGACTGGCTCGGAAGGGCGCATCGCCGTCCATCATCGCGAAGAACGGTTATGGGAAGACGCGTTTCACTTTGAGGACAGTGCGCAACATATGGTCCTGCCCACAGACCAACTACCTCACGGCTGCATCAAAATATCCGTCCAGAGCCATGACGGACAATATCGGGCAACGAGATATTGGTATCACAGGCCGGACAATTTGCCAGGCGTGGAGGTCACCAGCAAGGACACCTTTACGCGCCGCGATGAGGTACAGCTCCGAATTACCCCGGCCCTGTCAGACGCAGATATGGCAAATGTCAGCTTATCCGTCCGGCAAAAAAAAGCGGTGCATGACAGCCCGGTCAGCCTCGCCAACAAATTAAGAAACATAATCATTGCAAAAGACCTGGATATTGACTCCCGATCCGCAGCAATCAAACTCAGCCATCTGGGCGCAGATGAACTGAATGACCTGCTCATCGGGGTTGAAGAATGGAAACACGCGTTACCAAATACGGGAACGCAAAGCAAGCAGCAAGCAGAAATGCTGATGGAGGACCGGGGGCTGATTTTGTCAGGAACAATCAGGGACGCAGAAAGCCAGGAAGGCTTAACAGATACCCGGGTGCTGCTCAATACACCGGATACACTCATTAACCTGAAGTATACCAGGTCAGACGAGCACGGACGATTCCACTTCCTGCTCTCGGAATATTACAGGGACAGAGAACTGTTTCTGGCCACGGAGCCCGGCACAACAAATACTACACCGGCAATCGTGGCTGACGATAAATTTGACCTGCAGCATCCTTTCGAGGCTAGTCCGGGAAGGGATATCTGGCAAAGAAGATCGTTTATCAGGGACAGCCAGGACATGGTGACCATTCAGAAGACTTTTGAAGCAGAGTGGATAGCGGAACCGACAAGTCGCTTCTATCGCTCTGGCCGTCCCCCGGTCGTTTACAGGAGGCCGATAAGGACCATCCATCTGGATGATTTTTTTCCACTGGATAATCTGCACGAAATTGCCCGTGAGCTGGTACCCGTATGGCGAATCAGGGGTGCGGAAGATGACCTGCGCACTTCATTGGTATGCCACAACTCGGGCAACCGTTTGCCTGGCCAGCCGGCATTTTTCCTGGATGGCATTATGGTCCATGACTTCAGCAAGCTGACAGCACTCGGGTCCCATGATATCGACAAGATAGAAATTCATAACCTTCACTGGACCTATGGTGAAATGACATTTCCCGGCATTATTGGCATCTTTACTGAGGATGAATCTTACCAGGAAATTTTTGAAGACAACAGGCGTTACCAACGCTTATTTCACGAGTCATACAGACACCACAAGGTCTTTGATCCGCCAGCATACGACCAGGACAGCAGTGTCCGGGCAGATCAGCCCGATATGCGGCAGCTTTTGAGCTGGGAACCGGAATTGGAACTGCGTTCCGGCCAGGAAAAAGAGGTCAGCTTTTATACCGGTGACCTTAGCGGAGATTTTCTCATCACCATCGAAGGGATCACAGAAACCGGTGAACCCATCTTCTTTACCAAACCCATTCGCGTAAAATAATCTCACCATGTATTCCATACCATCCATACACAGAAAAAATCTATTCATTTTCCTGATCACGGTCACGCTCACCACCATGACCATGGCATCGGGTCAAAAAAAAGCAATCGAAGCCAAAACACTGCAGGACGAGCCCGTGATCACGGGAGAAGTCTTTGTAACCACCATGCAGGCGGACGGAAGTCCATACCTTCTTGATGACTGGGCAAGAGGAGATGTGGTGCTTCGTGACGGCTCAGTGGCCAGAGATCAGGATCTGCGATACCACGGCTACCTGGACGAATTAATCTGGAGACAGCCCCGATCCATGCAGTCGATTAAGGTGGACAAGCAACAGGTGGCCAGCTTCACCCTATATCCCGGTGAACAAGACACCCTGACCTTTAAAAATCTCACCATCAGTCCCTGGTATGAAAGCGGAGAAATCAACTTCTATGCACAGATTCTTTACGAAGGCGATGTCTCCCTGGTGGCACACCAGCGCATCCGGCGCACCGGTGAGACGCACCGGAGCACTGGTGGTCGTATCATCTCCAGACCCCGGATCGAACTTGACCCGGTGTACTATTTCGTCATGCCCGACGATGAGGCCAGGGAGGTCGGCAGAAAAAGCAACCGGTCTGTTTCCAGGCTATTCCCGGATCACCGGAGAGATGTACGAAGCGCTTTACGCAATGCCGGCATCCGAATCAATGATGAGCGCGATATGAAAGAAGCTGCCCGGATCATAGACACGCTTTATCAGGACTGGTAAAATATTGATTTATGGAATGGTATTGGCATAATTCTTGTTTTGTACCACCTCATATGAACTTCAGCTTCATATTTTTTTTCGTTGTATAACTAATCCATTCCATCATGAAACCAGCACAAATGCTTTTGTGGGGAGCTTATTGCCTCCTTCTGACTACTTTTTCGATTGAACTCTCAGCCGCCAGACCCGGCGATACAGCCGGATCACAAGCCCTGGATAACCTCCAGGCGTTTGAATACATGCTGCCTCATCAAAAAGCTTATCTCCATATCGATAAAGATCGTTATCTGGCTGGAGAACAAATCTGGTTTCAGGCTTACATTGTCACCCAAACCAAGCATCTTCCCGACAAAAGCAATACCAATCTGCATGTAGAACTGATCAACCTCGACGGTGATTTTGTAACCCGTTCCCTGCTACCCGTGGAAAACGGACTTGCCTTTGGCGATCTGCAACTCCCGGACTCCATTCATGAGGGCAGCTACATGTTAAGGGCCTACACCGACCTTATGCGCAACTTTGATCACGATTTCTTTTTCGAAAAAGAAGTGACCATCAGGAACCACGAAGAAGAAAACTACATCAGCAGGAGTGAACGCAGAAAGAACCGCAGGTTTAACAACAAGTTCGAAGAGAAGCGCAGCACATACCAGCTCGGACTCTTTCCGGAAAGCGGCCATATCGTGGCGGGTACAGAAAACCGGGTGGCCTTTAAGATGGCAGATCAGCTGGGGAAAGGCGTCGAAGGGGAAGGCATCCTTCAGGACCAGGATGGCAATGAGGTGCTCAGTTTCAGCAGCATCCATGACGGAATGGGATATTTTGTGTTCACCCCAGGGCATGGCAACACTTACGAAACCGTAGTGACCATTGATGGCAACAGACATACCCAGCCCCTGCCGCCGATCAAAAACCAGGGGTACGTGATGCGTGTGGACAGACACGGACAGGAACTCGCTGTCAGGGTCAATGCCAGCCTGATCACTACGGCACTGCCCGGCGACATTTCCATACTGGCACACACGCGCGGCAGAGTGCAGTTTTTCCAGGAGGCATATATGGATGAAGCCCGTTTTGAAACCAGCATACCTGTTGGCGAGCTTCCGGATGGCATTACCCATATTACCCTATTTGACAACAATGGCCCGCTTGCTGAGCGCCTCGTTTTCATTAATGAAAATGGAGTCCGCCCGGTTGAGGTTGATTTTGACGGATCCGCGCTGCACTTAACAGCAGCCGCACAACCTGGAGTAAACGGCAGCCTCTCGCTGGCGGTGCTCGAAGCCTTTGGTGAACAATCTGTCAATGACAGAAATATCGCCACATACCTGCTTCTCAAAAGCGACCTGCGGGGAAGCATTCATAACGCCTCATACTATCTCACTGATCATCCGGAAGCAAAAGCTGCTGCAGATCTGTTGATGATGACCCACGGATGGCGACGCTTCAGCTGGGATGAGATCCTGGCCAGGGATTTTCCTGAAATACGCTACGAAGAAGCAGAAGGGCTTGTTGTGGAGGGCAAGGTGGAGTCCCTGTCAGACCGGCATAGCTTCAGGGGTGTAAAGGTAAAGCTTACCACCAGCATGGACGGCAGAACAATTTACTCCACCGAAACAGACAGAAACGGCTATTTCCGGTTTGAAGGCCTGGAATACCATGATCTGTTTAAGGGGAGTATCTCCGTGGAAACTACGGCACCGAGAAGGGCTTACGAGGTAAACCTTATCGTCACCGAGCCGGACGATGTGGCGTATGCAAAGAGCATCCATACCGCACCCAAAAGATCACTTGAAAGAGGTGATGAATGGTCCAGGGTGGCCAGGCCCGATTATTTTCACAAATTCGAAAGCGCTCGTCGGGTTCGGGGGGAAGGAGGCTATTACGGTGCACCTGACCAGGTCATTCACATGGATGAATTAAGCGGTCATTATTACTCCATGCAGCACGTGTTGAACCGGAACGTGAGAGGGCTTACCTTCCGTGATGGCGTTATGTATTTGCGCGGCCCCATCAGTTTTGAAAGCAGCAGCCAACCGGCATTCATCATTGACGGGAGCAATGTAGACCAGGGGGCCTTCCTGTCCCTCAGGCCCAATGAGGTCAGCCGTATCGAAGTACTGAATACTGCAAGTGCTGCCATCCTTGGCGTGAGGGGAGCCGCAGGGGCACTGATCGCTTATACGAACAGAACTGCAGGAACGGCAATGGATCGTGAATTCACCTTTAGGGGATATCGTGCACCGTCTGCCTTCTACGAATCTCAAATTCAATCCAGCGCATACGAGCAATATGGAATTCCCAAAACACGTTACTGGGAAACAGACATCACCCTCGATGAGCACGGTAAAGCCCAAATCAAGCTGCCGGATCACTTTGAACCGGACAATGTGTCTTTTCATATCGAAGGAATAGACGAGGCCGGGAACCTGTATCTTCAGAAGAGCCAGTAAACAGGTCAAGATGCATACCGGGCGAAGCAAGCAAAAAACACATAAGCTTGATGCTAAAGCATCATCAGCAAATGGCACCTGAAAAGTTAGGAAGTCTGCAAAAAATTTACTATATTGATTGCTAAAGTAAAACAAGAACAAAATGGTTGACTTTCTTGTTTGTATGTAACAAATCATTAAGGAGCCACCAAAGATGAACAACGCATTATTTAACCATATCCTGATCCTGTGTTTTGGGGCCTTTTTACTCATCACACCATCAGGGGTATTGGGTGAGGAAGAGTTTGACCCGACGGCCACACATATCCTCGAGCAGCTTCAAAAAAAGGAATTCAATTATCCACAGCAGAAAATATTTGTGCACCTGGACAAGGAGGAGTACCTGGCAGGAGAACGAATCTGGATGAAGATCTTCCTGGTCAACGGAGCTACACACCGTCCCGATACCCTGAGCACCAACCTTTACGTAGAGCTGATCAGTGCAGACGGCGAGCTGGCCAGCCTGGAGCTGATGCGCATGGAAAACGGATTTTCTTACGGCGACATCGCATTGCCCGACTCCATTTCAGAAGGCAACTATATGTTGCGTGCCTACACCGATTGGATGAATAATTTTGATGAAAAGTTTTTCTTCAAGAAAGACATTTATGTATACAATGCCATAGAAGAGAATTACCTCCGGCGCAGGGACGTCTGGCAAAACCGGTTTTACAACCGGCGGCTTTCCCGTGAACAGGAAGAGATGCAATTTGCCTTTTTCCCGGAAGGGGGGCACCTGGTGGCCGGACTGGAAAACCGGGTGGCATTCAAGGCAGCGAATGCCCTCGGAGCCGGCGTGGAAGCCGAAGGACACATCCGCGATGGTGACGGCACAAAAATCGTCGCTTTCTCTACCAACCACCAGGGCATGGGTGACTTTTCGTTCACGCCGGACCCAGATGAACGCTACAGCGCCAAAATCAAATTTGCCAGCGGCGAAACCAGCACGAAGCGGTTGCCTGAAGCGGAAAGCATGGGCTTCCTGCTCGCGGCAGACCAACACGATGACCAGGTCGATGTGCGCGTGGAAGCCAATTTTGATCCCGTGAATACAGAGCTCACCAATGCCATCTATGTGCTGGCGCAGACCCGTGGCAGGGCTTACTTCCTGGAAGAAGCCAAGCTCGAAGACCAGCAATTCCGGGTGCAGATACCCAAGAGCACGTTTCCTAGCGGGATCACACAAATTCAGCTGTTTAACGCGCAAGGCCTTCCCGTAGCCGAGCGCCTGGTGTTCATTAACCACGGCGACATCGAGGGACTGGACTACCTGGAACACGATGTGGGAACAGACGATGACGGGGAAGAACGCATCAAGCTGGGCATGGCGCTCAGCAATGATGAAAATGCAGGAAGCTATTCGCTGGCGGTACTTGATACGGACGAAGAAAGCCCCGACCATCGCACCAATATCGCTTCCGAGTTATTGATCTTTAGCGACCTGGGCATGGCAGTCAAAGATCCCGCTTATTATCTTGGGCAGGATGAGGATGCTGCCAGGGCAGCTGACTTGCTGATGATGACCCAAGGCTGGCGGCGTTTCGACTGGCACCTGCTGCTTGCAGATGAGTTTCCTGAAATCGAGTATGGCTTCCCCACCGGGATCAGCATCGGCGGACAAGTGTCGCCCCGCTCATCGGACCGCGAAACCGGCGAAGTGGATGTCGAGCTGGCCGTGCAGAAAGAAGAGGTCAACATCTATACCACCACCACCGACAGAAGGGGCAACTTCCTGTTTGCCAACCTGGATTATGACGGATACATCATGGCCACCCTGCGGGTGGAGCAGCCGCTGGATAAGCGCGCCCTGCGTGTGGACCTGGCCAGCCGCGACCTGGATGAGCCGGAATATGAAAAAAACTTCAATACCCGCAAAAAGCAGGTTACCTCACGCGGTGACGACTGGGAGCGCGTTTCTCAACCCGAAACCGTGATGCGCAGCCGCGGACTGCTGGAGCCCAGCAGGGAAACCGTTTCGATTTACCGGGATGCAGACCAGGTCATCTATTTTGACGACATCCGGGATCAGCACAGGGACATCATGGACGTGTTGCGTACACGGGTGCGCGGACTCCGCGTGGTCGGCAGCGAGATCATGCTCAGGGGACCCAGCACGTTCAGGGGCACCAATGAGCCAGTCTTCATGGTCGATGAGGTGATGGTAGACCGCAACAGTTTTCTCAATGTAAGCATACAGGAAGTGGACCGCCTGGCCGTGATCAGCGGCCCCCAAAGTGCCATCCTTGGCAGCCGGGGAGCCAACGGCGCACTCCTGATCTATACCCGCCGCGGCGACGCCCACCGCCACGAATCCTATGAGTACCTGCTCAAGGGATTTCACGAGCCTGCGGAGACCTTTGAAGCCAAAATCAATACCGACCGCTATGCCGATAGCCAGATGGACAGAACCCTGTTCTGGAAGCCCGTGACAGAGACCAATGAATACGGCGAAATTGACGTGTCATTTCCTACCGACGAACACGTCAGAAACCTGCGGGTAATCATCCAGGGCATTGATGAAAACGGCAGAATTACCTTTGACGATCAGGTCATCCAGACACAGTAACTGACAAGCATTTGATTTTTGTGTATATTTGGGGACTGACTCCATCTTAAAAAACCAAAATGCTTATGCGATTTTCCTTGATCATCCCCGCGCTGACTACGCTGATGCTAACCACTCAGCTAGCCATGGCCCAAAAAACCCACGAGTCTTTCCGCACCCGCCAGGAAGCCGTACAGGTGGAAGAAATGGCTACACCTGAAATCCAGCATCTGTTTACGGAGAGCGAAGAAGCCACCATCTACCGCACGGACAGGGAGGTGAAACGTCAGGTCAATTACAATGTCTTGCTTGACCTCTTCTACTATTACACGGGCAGGGGCGATCACATTGAATTCATCAACCCGGAGGAGACCGACTCCATCCGCGTGGACGACCGGCTATTTGTGCATTACCCGGATGCCGGGTATTTTGAATACATCCCGGTGGAAGGTGAGCAATTCCTGCTGCTGAAGCACGAATTGGATGTAGACACGGAAAACCTGGCTGTTGGCGCTTACGGCACGGCGGACCATACCGCCTCCGTGGGCAATGTCCGTTCTTTGCAAGGTGCCCCTGGCGCACACGCCAACAGAACGATGTTGCTTGAAAATCCGGGCGGACAAGAAATCCGGGTCACCCTGAACCGTAGGGAGCGTTTTCATGTGTTGCAGGATGGTGTACCCGTAAACATCGGCAACCGCAGGGCACTGCAACGGGCCTTTGATGAACACAGCCGCGACATCAGGCGATTTGTCCGCCGTGAAGACATTGATTTCAGCGATGCCCGCGATATGGTACGCACCCTGGAATACATTCAGTCGCTAGAGGAATAAGTGGAATAATTGGCTAATGTGGTAATGTGCTGATGTGCTAATGTGCTGAAAAATGAAACCGCTGTGTTGAAAGGGTTTTGCGTTCAGGCCTCTCTGTTTTGCGTTGCCTGAAGGATTTGAGAAAATCGAAGGCAATAAAAACTTAACGTAGAAAAGGTAAGCTTTTCTTTGGATCACATATCCTTTCTGAGTTTTACGAAATCTCTTGGTAACGCTAAACACTAAATGGCAAACACGAGACTTAAAACGTTAACTACGTAATTCATTAGCACTTTAACCCCGCGCTTGGTTGAAGCGCATAAAAAAAGCACACCGGCAATCCGGTGTGCTTTTTTTATGCAATGAAGGCAAGTGCCTGTTACGCGCTTAGCGGGTTACGTGGAACCTGCGGCCTTC
>PUPG01000148.1 GCA_003553005.1 Bacteroidales bacterium | reverse complement strand
CTGCTAGGTGCCGGCATATGGTCGCTGGGCCAGAGAGGCAGCGAATTTTTGCCCCCTGTGGATGACGGACGCATCACCATGCGTTTTGTGCTGCCGCTGGGAACCGCACCGGAACCCACCCAGGAAGCAGCCATCATCATTGAAGAAGCCATCGAAGAAATGCCGCACGTGGAAAACTACTACACCACTGCCGGCGGTTATTTCCGTGGTGGACAGCTAAGCATTCGCGGTGGCATGATCGACATGGTGGTGCAGCTTGTGCCCCTTAGCCAACGACGCCAATACCCTGCAGAACGCTGGGTCAATGCTTTTGCAGAAAAAGTGAAGGAAACCGGACTGGTGTTCACCCAGGAAAGGATTCGCGGCCCCCGCATCGAAGGCTTGCGCACTTCTGTGGTGGATGATGATATATCTGTAGGCGTGGTGGGCGAAGACCTGGATGTGCTGGAGTCGACCGCCAGGCAGATCCTTGGGCGACTGCAAGACATTGACGGGATGGGAAGCGTCCAGATTGGCCGGGATGAGCGCATTCCCCAGGTAATCATTCGTTTGGATGAAGAAAAAGCCGCCGACATGGGGATATCCTCAGCTGAAGCAGGCCATGCCATCCAGTCTGCTGTGGATGGCACCGTACCCACAAGGTATGTAACTGGTGGATTTGAATACAACATCAGGGTACGCATGCCCCGAAGCTTAACCGGCTCGGCCACCAGCATGGCGAACATGCCACTTTTCGATGCCGAAGGCAGATACATTAACCTGGGCAGCATTGCCGACTTCCACGAAGAGATGGGACCGGCACACATTGAACGCCTCAACCAGATCCGCATTGTCAGGGTGAATGGCACGGTTAATCCGGAAGAAGCTACCGTAGGGCAAGTACAGCAGCGCGTAGAAGAAGCGCTTGCAGATTTTGACATGCCTGAAGGATACAGCATTGTTTATGGCGGCGCCGCGGAGGCCATACAAGAAACCAACCGCTCCATGCGCCTCGCCATTGTGCTGGCGATATTCTTTGTTTTTGTCGTCCTGTCCATCCAATATGAAAAATTCAGCAGCCCCCTGGTGATCCTTGTCAGCATCCCATTTGCCGTCACTGGAGTTGCTTTGATGCTCTTTCTGACAGGAACCGCACTCAGTGCACCGGTGCTGCTCGGGCTTATCTTTCTGGTAGGGATATTGGTCAACAACGCCATCCTGCTGGTTACTTTCGCCGACAGACAAGCAGGTCAAGGGACGAATCCCAGGACAGCCATTGGCGAAGCCGGGGCCATCCGCCTGCGGCCGGTCCTGATGACCACGTTAACCACTGTGTTTGGTATGCTACCCCTCGGACTGGCTCTCGGAGCAGGCGGCGAACTGCTACAACCACTGGCACTTACTGTGATCGGAGGCCTCCTGTTTGGCACCGTCCTCACGCTGATCATCCTGCCCGGCATCTACGTGATGACCACCGACATCATCAAACACTTTTCCGGCAAATAAGCTGATCAGGTCAAACTTGCCCACCTTTTTTTATCTTTGCCCCTGTCGAACGCATTATTTACCAAAACCTATCCCATCATGAAAAGGCTTATCACCGTCCTTTTAGCCCTGTGGGTCATGGCAGCCTGTGAACCTGCCCCCGACTCCACCGACCTTACACCCATAGATTCCGTAACCATGGAAGAAGTGATTGACGAATTAACCGAAATGCACGGCGAAGCACATGCTGAACGCATCCGGCGTGGCGTGACCCAGACCGCCTCGCTTTGGAGAAACGACGACGGATCAACGGAAGACTTCAAAGACTTCTGCATCCAGTCCTTTATCGCCGACGAAGAGGAGCTTGACCTGGTATTTGACCGGCTGGAGCATTATTTCGAACACCTTTACGGGTACATGAACCGGATTTCACTCGAACTTAACCGCCAGCTGCACGAGGATCGCGGGCCAGTACACCGCATTGACCAGATGTTCGGTGCCTACAGCCCGGCAGCACATATCCAGGGCGACCTGTATGATAACAAGATTGCCTTTACCATCGCACTTAACTTTCCGCAATACACCCTGGATGAGAAGAATGAGCGCGGCGGCGATTGGACAGCCCAGGAATGGGGACATGCCCGCCTGGGCGACTATTTTACCGCCCGTGTCCCATCCCGCCTGAACCAGGAATATGGCCGGATCAGCAGCGACGTGGGGCTGTACATCTCTGAATACAATATCTATGCAGGAAAACTCCGAAACGAGGAAGGAGAGGCATTGTTTCCGGAGGGCATGAAGCTGCTTGCCCACTGGAACATTCGCGATGAGATCCGGTCGAACTACGGACAGCCGGATGGCATCGAGAAAAAAGAGATGTTGTACCAGGTAATGCTCAACATCATCAACCAGGACATCCCTGAACAAGTGATCAACAACGACGCGTACACCTGGAACCCCTATACCAACGAGGTGTGGCAGAACGGAGAACCCGTGGATGCCGAACCTGAAGGGGAACGCCGGTACGCACACCTGCTGAATGTGTTCAACGGATTGAGGAGCATGGATCCCTACTATCCGCAAATGGACACCTATATTAAGCGCAGCTTCGAAGGCGGAATGGAAATTCCGCAAGAAGAAGTGGAAGCGCTGTTCCGGGAGTATGCCGCCTCACCTTTGCTAAAGGAAACGGCCGACCTGATCAGGGAAAGGCTTGGACGCGACCTCAGGCCCTACGATTTGTGGTATGACGGATTTAAAGGCAGGGCGGGTGTTTCGGAGGAAGAACTGGACGAGATCACACGCAGGCGGTACCCGGATGCCGATGCACTGAACCGTGACCTCCCCCGCATCCTGAGGCAACTTGGACATACCCCAGAGATGGCTGATTACATTGCAGAACGTATCGAAGTAGATGCAGCCAGGGGATCCGGACACGCCTGGCGGTCCTCCATGCACGGAAAACCATCGCACCTGAGAACCCGCATCGGCGCCGACGGCATGGATTATAAAGGCTATAACATCGCGATTCACGAATTTGGCCACAACGTGGAGCAAACCATCAGCACCCGCTTTGTGGACAACTATTTTATCAATGGCATTCCCAATACGGCATTTACGGAAGCTCTCGCCTTCATGTATCAGCGTCGCGACCTGGAGTTCCTGGGCATCAGCCAGGAAGACCCGATGCAGGAACACCTGGAGGTGCTTGACGTGTTCTGGGACAACTATGAAATGATGGGTGTGTCTCTTGTGGACATGAATGTGTGGAAGTGGCTGTACGACAATCCAGAAGCAACCCCCGGCGAACTGAAGGAAGCAACCATCCGGATCGCCAAAGAGGTGTGGAATGAATATTACGCGGATGTTTTTGGTGTGGACGACATCCCCTTGCTCGCAATTTATTCGCACATGATCCAATCACCGCTCTATCTTTCCAACTACCCCTACGGCAGACTGATCATGTTCCAGCTGGAAGATTACATCAGGGATAAAGATTTTGCCGAGGAAGAGCTGAGAATCTTTTCCATTGGTCAGCTCACCCCAAAACACTGGATGGATGAGGCGGTCGGAGAACAAATCAGCAACGAACCCATGTTTGAGGCAGTGGAAAGAGCACTGTCCGCATTTAAATAGTGGCACTTTTTTTGTGAGATGACTATCCGGGTAATGACAATTTGGTTGCCCGGATAGTTCAGATCCCTCGGCTAATGTCTGTACATATTGACTTTCAGGGCTTTCGTTTGACATTTTTTAAAAAATAAAAAAACACAAAAAAACGTGAGGTTGAATTTTTTTTGTATTTTAGCAGCCTTAAATCGAGGCTACAAACGCTGATAGATTAAGGGAGAGGTGGCCGAGTGGTCTAAGGCGCACGCCTGGAAAGCGTGTATCCGTCAAAAGCGGATCAAGGGTTCGAATCCCTTTCTCTCCGCTGATTTTGGAATAAGCACCAAAACCTAAACAACTTTTGCAATTAAACCATTATCGTTAAAACAAAAACCAACAGAATCAGTTATGAAAAAATTATTCGTCTTATTGACAGTGGCAGGGATGCTTACTTTCGGTTTAAACACAGCGGTTCTGGCTGAGGAGCCCGCGCCGGAAACTGAAACAGAAGAGGTTGCTGACATGGAACAGGAGCCCGGAGAAGTTGACCCTGCAGATGTAATGGATCAGGAACTTGCGCCCGAGCGCGACGAAGATCAGGCATTCCATTACATCCTCAAGGAACAGTTTATGGAAGGTGGTCCGCTGTTTATGAGCATCGTCCTGTTGACGTTGATCATTGGTCTGGGGCTTTGCATTGAGCGTATCATCTACCTCAACCTGGCACACACCAATACGACCAAACTGCTCAACAAGGTTGAAGATGCACTCAAAACTGGTGGTGTGGATGCGGCCAAAGAGGTTTGCAGAAATACACGCGGACCGGTAGCCAGCATTTTTTACCAGGGGCTGGACAGGTACAACGAAGGCATGGAAGTCGTTGAAAAATCCATCGTATCCTACGGAAGCGTAATGATGGGACGCCTGGAAATGAACCTCACCTGGATCTCACTATTTATCGCCATTGCCCCTATGCTTGGTTTTATGGGTACGGTAATTGGTATGATCGGTGCATTTGATGCGATCGCAGCCGCGGGTGATATCTCCCCGACGATTGTAGCTGACGGTATTAAAGTGGCCCTTCTGACAACAGTCTTTGGTCTGATCGTAGCCGTCATCCTGCAGATTTTCTACAACTATATCGTATCCAAGGTAGACGGTATGGTAAATGCCATGGAAGATGCAACGATTTCCTTCATGGACATCTTAATCAAGTACAAAAAGTAACCAAAACCCTTTCACAATATGAACGAAGGAGTAATCAATATTGCCATGTATGTGACCTATGGCCTGCTGGCCATAGCAGCACTATCAGCGATCATCTTTTCGCTTGTCCACATGTTCGGGAACATTCGGAAAGCTGTTCCAACGTTTATCGGGATAGGGATATTACTTGTTATTATTCTGGTATCGTATGCCACCGCAACCAGCGAGCCTTATGAAAATGCCACGCCCACAGTGTCACAATGGGTCGGTGGCGGCATCAATACCACATTTTTCCTGATCGGCCTGGGACTGTTGTCCGCAATTTTCACGGAAGTATCCAAGTATTTCAGATAAGAACAAACACCTAAATAGGAGATCTTTCTATGGCTAGAATGACCCCTGAGATCAATGCCGGATCAATGGCAGACATCGCATTCCTCCTGTTGATCTTCTTCCTGGTTACCACAACCATGGATGTCGATACAGGTATTAACAGGATGTTGCCGCCTCCCATTGATCCCAATGCACCAGAGCCGCCTCCGGTCAGGGAGCGAAACGTGTTCGTCGTCCTTGTGGACGCACAGGACCGTCTCCTTGTCGAAGGTGATCCGGGCAACATCAACACACTCAGACAAAGAGCAAAAGAATTTTTGTTAAATGAAGATAGAGACCCCAACATGCCCGATTTCGAAGAGCGCAACATAGACCTCTTGGGAGACGTGGAGGTGTCGAGGGGAATCATCTCGCTTCAGAACGACAGAGGCACGTCCTACGAAATGTATATTGCCGTCCAGAATGAGCTCGCTGCCGCCGTGCGCGAAATCAGGGACGAAGTTTCGCAACAGTATTTCGGGCGGAATTTTGGCGACCTGACCACTGAAGAACAGGTCAACGCCATCAGGCAAAAAGTGCCCATGGCTATCTCTGAAGCAGAACCAAAAGATGTAGGAGGGTAAACATATGTCAAGATTCAAAAAAGAAGGCGGTAAAAAAACGCCAAAGATCAATACAGCATCTTTGCCCGATATTATCTTCATGTTGCTGTTTTTCTTCATGGTAACCACCGTGATGAGAGAAACCACACTCTACGTCAGAACGTCACTTCCTTCGGCTACAGAAGTACAGCAGCTGGAAAGGCGCTCCCTCGTAAGCTTTATCTATATCGGTGAACCCATCCAATCGCATGTGTTTGGTACGGAACCCAGAATACAGCTATACGATTCCTTTGCCTCGGTTGATGACATTGCGTCATTTATCGAATCAGAGAGACAAGCCACAGCAGAAGCCGAAAGGCCGCTGATGACCACCTCCCTGCGAGTAGACCGGGACACCAAAATGGGAATCGTTACCGATGTAAAGCAAGAACTAAGACTGGTTAACGCCCTCAGGGTTAACTACTCCACCATGCGTGGAGAAGTGGCCGGCATGAACTAGTCAATGGTTCTGCAGAATCAATTAAAAAAGCCAATGGGCAGAGGTCCATTGGCTTTTTTTGTTGTACAGTTGATTCGTGCAGGGTCCGTTCAAGCCCAATGTAGAGAAAGCACGGGCTAAATGTAGGTATCCCCAATGTTTAGCCTGATGTCATTTACGATCTTCCGGATCTGTTGCTCATCGGTCTTTTTACAAATCAAAAGCGCATTGTCAGCCTCAGATACGATGTAGTCATCCAACCCCTGGATCACGACAAGCTTTTCTTCCGGAATGCTCACAATGCAATTTTTGCTGTCATACATCATGGCATTCTTGCCGACGATGGCATTGCTATGGTCGTCTTTCTGGCGAGCATCATACAAGGCACCCCAGGTACCCAGGTCAGACCACCCCAAATCAGAGACAAATACATAGACATTGTCGGCCTTTTCCATGATGGCATAATCAATCGATATGCTTTTGCAGGCCGGATAGGCCACATCCATGTAAGCCTGCTCTTCCGGCGTGTTGTACTTGCCCTGGGCCTCACGGAAAATATAACTGATCTCAGGTTGATATTCTTCAAATGCGCTCATGATCGCCTCTGCAGACCATACAAATATGCCGCTGTTCCATAAAAAATCACCGCTTTCCAAAAAACTTTCCGCCAACTCCCTGTTGGGCTTTTCTGTGAAGGTTTTCACCTTTTTCAGGCGATCATCCCCCGGAAGGGATGCGTCCTCCTGGAATTGAATGTACCCATATCCGGTATCCGGCCTGCTCGGGGTAATCCCCAAAGTGAACAACCTGTTATTCCGGGACGCGGCATCCAGCGCAGACCGGATAATGTCGTGAAATATGTCTTCTTTCAAAATGATGTGATCCGAAGGCGCCATGACAATGTTTGCCTTCGGATTCAAATCGTATATCTTGTATACGGCATAAGCAATACAGGGTGCCGTATTTTTCCTGGCAGGCTCACAAATCAGCCGGTCCTCGGAAAGCTCCGGAAGCTGGTCCAAAACAAGGTCTTTGTACTTCTTGTTGGTTACAATAAAAATCCGGTCCTTGTCACAAACCGGCAGAAAGCGCTCAAATGTCTGCTGTAAAAGCGTCTTGCCTGTGCCCAAGATGTCTAAAAACTGCTTCGGGCGGGACTCCCGGCTCAGCGGCCAAAAACGCTCACCAACCCCACCTGCCATGATGACTACATAATTGTTTTTGCTCATTGTTTTGTCTATTTTTTATAAAGGTTTAATCCGGTATATTCATGGGAACCACCCTGGCCTCCCCGTGAATGAGGAAGCGGCGACGTGTATCCTCACACCGGCAAGCATACCGGGTTCTTAATTTTTCCGCTTTCCGAAATATACGACCATTGCGCGTCTTGAAAAGCGCTCCTGGAGGAATCTCTTCAAGAAAGCGCCATGCACTGCTGCCACCAGGCCGAACTCCTGTTTGCCGGTCAAATTCGCGCAGGATCATTGCGGTTTTCATGTCAGCCACCCCAGCGGCCTTGACACGGTAACTGTAAGCCACCAAAGGGGCTTTCAGGCGGTGATGAAAGCATCCCAGCTCAACGAATTCGCGGATACAACTGCCGTAACAATGTTTCCATTCTTTCCCGTGGGGCCTGCATCCCTGACCATATTGCTCAAAAACACGAATGTGAGCCAGTTCATGAAGAAAAACCAGGAGAAACTCATAGGGATTCAGGTTGCCGTTGATGCTCAATTTGTGTGCAGAACCATTTTGGGCTGGTTTGCAATCGCCAAGCTTGGAAAGTCGCTGACGGGTGATCCTGAGCTGTATGCCCACATCCCTGATGATTTTAGCAATTGGCTTAATGGCATTTTCGGGGACATGCTTTGCCAGGGCATCATCTAAACAGAAAGCTGCATATCGTCCCTGAAAAGGCATCAAGTTGAAGTCTTTTGTGCTACTTGTAAAGGCAGTTCAAAATTAATAAAAATACCTTGTTAAAGGCAGGTTTGCCGCGAAATCATGGCCCCCATCAGTAAAATATCAGTAATTTAGCATGCTGGAATGACAACTGCATGAAGCTTTTCTATCATATCGGTAAATATTTCATCTTGCTCTGGATGATTATGCAAAAACCAGAGCGTGCGTCCATTTATCGCCGACAAATTGTCGCAGAAATGGATTACCTGGGACTCGACAGCCTGGGTATCGTGGCCATCGTGTCCGTTTTCATGGGTGCCGTGGTGACCATCCAAACAGCATTTAACACGGATCACCCACTGCTGCCCACCTATGCCATCGGTTTTGCCACCAGGCAGGCGATCATCCTGGAGTTTTCTCCCACCGTAATCAGCCTCATCCTGGCCGGCAAGGTAGGCTCAAGGATCGCATCAGAAATTGGCACCATGCGGGTTACAGAACAAATTGATGCCCTCGAGGTAATGGGGGTCAATGCAGCCAGCTACCTGATCTTACCCAAGATCATTGCCCTGGTCATCATCAACCCGGCTTTGGTGATCATCAGCATGTTCCTGGGCATCTTTGGAGGATATGCGGCTGCTGGATTAACGGATGTCGTACCACTGAGCAATTTTACCTATGGCATTTTGTTTGAGTTCTCCCAGTTCGACATCTTATATGCCATGATCAAAACCGTCATTTTTGCCATCATCATTGCCTCAGTGTCCGGTTACTTTGGTTTTTACACGCGCGGCGGCGCCCTGCAGGTGGGACATGCAAGTACCAGGGCCGTAGTGTTCAGCAGCATATATATCATTTTGTTTAACCTGATCCTCACACAAATTCTCCTCGCATGATCCGCGTCGAAGCCCTATGGAAATACTTTGAGCGCAAACCTGTGCTTCAGGATGTGTCCCTGCTGTTTGAACAGGGCAAAACCAACCTGATCATCGGACGCAGCGGATCCGGGAAGACCGTGCTGATGAAGTGCCTGGTGGGTTTGCTCGAAGCAGACCAGGGGCAGATCTTTTATGATGACCGCGACTTTTCGGCCATGCGTTTTAAGGCCCGGAAAAAGATCCGCAAGGAAATGGGCATGCTGTTCCAGGGGGCCGCGCTGTTTGACTCCATGACGGTGGAAGAAAACATTACTTTTCCCCTCAATATGTTCACCAGGATGACACGACAAGAAAAACGTCAACGGGTGGATTTTTGCCTGGAACGCGTAAACCTTGGTGCGGTGCATCACCTGTTGCCGGCTGAGCTGAGCGGCGGCATGAAAAAACGGGCAGCCATCGCCAGGGCCATCGCCATCAAACCCAAATACCTGTTCTGCGATGAGCCGAATTCCGGACTGGACCCTCCCACCGCCATCCTGATCGATAAACTGATCAATGAGATCACCCACGACTTTCAAATCACCACGATAGTGAACACCCACGACATGAACAGCGTTATGGAAATAGGTGACTCCGTGGCATTCATTCACGAGGGCAAACTTTGGTGGACAGGGAGCAAGGACCAGATCCTGCATACCGGCAACAAAGAGCTTAATCATTTCGTTTATGCCACAGAGCTTATGCGCACCATTCAAGGTCAAACACCGCAGGACACATGATATTGATCATTAAACTCATCAGGGAAAGTGCCATTTTTGCAGTCAATTCCGTATTGGCCAACAAATTGCGTACGGTACTCACGCTTCTCGGAATTACCATTGGCATTTTTTCCATCATCGCCGTCTTTTCCGTGGTGGACTCGCTGGAACGCCAGATCCGAACCAGCATTGCCGCACTGGGTGATGATGTCATCTACATCCAGAAATGGCCCTGGCAGTTTAACCAGGATTTCGCGTGGTGGGACTATGCCGCCAGACCCGTGCCGGAGCTCAGCGAACTTGACCAGGTACAAAGCCGCTCCCAGACCGTGGAAGCATCTGCCTTCCTCGCTTCCACCAGCAGACAGGTGGAACACCTTGGAGCAACCGCAAACAACGTCAGCATCGTAGGCGTATCGGCAGACTATGACCAGGTGCGCAACTTCGACCTGGCCGATGGCCGGTTTTTTACGAATATGGAATCATCCGCAGGCAGAAATGTAGCCATCCTCGGATATGACCTGGCTGAAAACCTGTTTCCGGGAGTTGATCCCGTCGGCAGAAATATCCGGCTGTTCGGCCAAAACACCTCAGTTATCGGGGTGTTTGAAAAAGAAGGGATGGGAAACTTTGGCAACAGCCACGATGAATCCGTGATTATCCCGGTAAATTACATGACCCAATTTGTGAATGTCAACCAGGATCGCTACAGCCCATTGATTATGACCAAGGCCCGACCAGGAATCAGCAATGCCGAAATGATCGATGAGCTGACCGGTGTGATGCGCGCGATCCGGCGGCTACCACCGGGAGCAGACAATAACTTTTCGCTCAACGAGACCAGTTTGCTCTCCGAGGGCTTTGATGATCTCTTTGCGATTGTTACCTTAGCAGGCTGGATCATCGGTAGCTTCGCCATCCTGGTGGGTGGCTTCGGAATTGCCAACATCATGTTCGTATCGGTGCGCGAACGCACCAGCATCATCGGCATACAAAAAGCACTGGGTGCGAAGAAATCCTTCATCCTTGGACAGTTCCTCTTTGAGGCGGTCCTCCTGAGTGTGATGGGTGGTACGGTCGGACTGCTCCTGGTTTATGGCGGAACGGCCATCGTATCCAATGTTTTCGAGTTCGACTTTATGCTTGGGTTCTCGAACATTTTGCTGGGGATCAACGTGTCGGCCATCATTGGCCTGGTGTCAGGATTTGTGCCGGCATGGTCAGCCGCACGCCTCGATCCGGTAGAAGCCATCCGGAGCACGGGGTAAGCCACAATTTGCCTGTTT
>PUPG01000079.1 GCA_003553005.1 Bacteroidales bacterium | reverse complement strand
GCCCGGGGCATATTGATCTTTTGAAGAAGCATGCCGGCATCTACGCCGGGTATGGGTGCTTCACGTGCCGGATAAATATCCAGCAGGATGAGTTCATCCAGTTCCTCGAGGCTGCGCGCAAATTCATCGGCAAGGTCTTTTGTCCTCGAATAGAGGTGCGGCTGAAATACGCCTGTGATTTTTCTTCCGGGCCACATTTCCCTGGCCGACTGAACGGTCGCCCTGATCTCCTCAGGGTGATGCGCATAGTCGTCAATGTAAACGGCGTCTGCCGACTGAAAACAGATTTCAAAACGTCGCCTGACACCAGTAAAGCTGTTCAGTCCCTGGACAATGTCGGCAATACCTACCCCTGCCTGGTGAGCCAACGCGGCGGCTGCCAGCGCATTTTCCAGGTTGTGGTACCCGGGGTGCTGCAATTGCAGGCCTGCCGCATACAACCTGCCACAGATGGTTGCCTGGTATCGGCCGTCTTTGATCGAATGGTTTTCCAGGTAATAGTCTGTCTTTTGGCTGATGTGGTAATGTATCTGGTTTGTATGCCAGCCCCGGGCCATGGTCAGCTTTTGGTTGGTGATCAGCGTGCCATGATCGGGAAGGCGTCTGGCAAACATCCGGAAGGAGTCCAGCAAGGTGTGCTCACTGCCATAGATGTCCAGGTGATCTGCATCCATGGAACTGATCAGTGCGATTTCGGGCGAAAGTTTCAGAAAGGAGCGATCAAATTCATCCGCCTCCGCAATCAGCCATTCCGGATTGTGATCGCCTACAAAATTTGTGTTGTAGTTTGTGGATATGCCGCCGAGAAATGCCAGGCAGGGAACTCCTGCGGTTTTCATGATGTGGGTAAGCATGGCCGTAATGGTCGTTTTGCCATGTGTGCCTGCAACCGCAATGGTCGGCAACTCATCCGACAGCAGTCCCAGGACCTCGGATCGTTTGAGCACAGGGATGCCTTGCGCCTGGAAATGACGGTAAAGCAATGTATTTTTGGGTATTGCCGGGGTGAAAACAACCAGCTGCGGGTTGGTGCTGATGGTTGCGGGCTCGTCATGATGGGTGATGGATATGCCTTCCTGCCGGAGCTGTTCCGTGAGCGCCGAAGGCTGTTTGTCGTAGCCACAGACGTGTACCCCACGGTCATGGAAATAGCGGGCCAGGGCGCTCATCCCAATGCCGCCTATTCCAAGGAAGTAGATATGTGTTGCGTTTTTGATCATCTGTGTATGACGACGATTTTATCTTTTTTAGTTATGCACCCTGATATTGTGCGATGCCTTTGCGTTTTCCGTAGCCAGGTTAAGCGCCATCCCGGCGATCACATTCGCGGCGTCATGGTAAGCCATCCCGGCGATTTTCACTTTCAGCTGCTGCTTTTTATCCTCATCGTGGATGAGGTCGAGGATGACCTGTCCAAGATCTGCCTTCACCCGTTCATCTTTCAGCAGGATTGCCGCATGATGGTTGACCAAAGCCATGGCGTTTTTGGTTTGGTGATCTTCTGCCACATTGGGTGAAGGGATGAGCACTGCGGGTTTGCGCACTGCACAGATTTCTGACACTGCAATGGCTCCGGCGCGACTGACGACCACATCCGCAACTGCAAATGCGTAGTCCATCCGGTTGACAAAAGCGCTTACATAAACCTGTCCCTGGCCTGTTTCTGCAGCGACGTCCCTGGCCGTTTCGATATATGCCGTGCCCGTCTGCCAGATCACCTGGATGCCATTTTCGAGAAACAACCTGAGGTGTCTGGATGCTGCTTCATTAATGCTCCTGGCGCCGAGGCTGCCACCGGTGATGAACAATACCGGTTGATTGGCTGATAACCCAAAATACTGCAGTGCTGCTTCGTACTTGCCTTCAGTGTGGATTACATCCTGCCGTACAGGGTTTCCGGTGATAAAGATTTTCTCTTTCGGGAAATATTTTTCCATGTGGTTAAACGCCACGCAAATCTTCCTGGCTTTCCTGGCAAGTATCCTGTTGGTAATGCCCGGGTATGAGTTCTGCTCCTGTATGAGGATGGGAACTTTCTGGTTGGCAGCTGCCCACAATAGGGGGCCACTGGCATAACCTCCCACGCCGATGACCACGTCAGGCTTGAATCTTTTGACGATTTGCTTCGATGCGGCCAGGCTGCGGATCAATTTTACCGGCAGCAACAGGTTTTTCCAGCTTAACTTGCGCTGTATGCCCGAAATGTCGAGTCCAAGGATATGAAAGCCCGCAGCGGGCACTTTTTTCATTTCCATGCGGTTTTTTGCTCCGACAAACAGGATTTGCACCTGGTAGACCTGTTTTTTCAGCGCAGACCCAATGGCAATGGCTGGAAATACGTGACCACCGGTGCCGCCGCCGGCGATGATCACCCGAAGATCTTTGTATGTGCCTTTTGCGTGTTGCATCTGTGCTGGTCTGTTATGCAGCGCTCTGCTGCTTGATTTATTCCTGAACCGGTGCTTGTGCTGCGTTCGGCATCGCCTGGTTCCCTGTTTCTTCACTTTCGGAGGCCCGGCTTACGCTGAGGATGATTCCCAGGGATAAGCTGGTAAACCAGAGGGACGTTCCCCCCATGCTCACCAATGGGAGGGGTTGTCCGGTGATGGGCAGCAGGTTCACTGCCACCGCCATGTTGATCATGGCTTGAAAAACCAGGCCAAAGCTAAGTCCTGCAGCCAGTAATGCCCCGAATGTGCCGGGGCTTTTGTGCGCAATCCTGATTCCCCGGTATAAGATAATCAGGTAAAACAGCAGTACCATAAAACCACCGATCAGTCCATACTCTTCGATGATGATGGCATAGATAAAATCAGAATATGCCTGGGGCAGGTAATTGCGTTGGGTCGAATTTCCCGGCAGCTTGCCAATCACTCCACCCGTGGCAATGGCGATCTTCGCCTGGTCTGCCTGGTAGGTGTCGCCTTGCTCCTTGTTAATGAACGTATTGACCCTGTTTTGCCAGGTCAATGTCCGGCCACTTTCCGGCATAGCCATCATGATGGCGATAAACAGCGCTGCCCCGACCACACCGACACCAATCAGCGACAGGATGTATTGTACCCTGACCCTGGCAATGAACATCAGGACAATGCACGTGGTGAACAGGATGGCGGCAGTGGAAAAGTTGGCCGGCAGAATCAGGGCGCAAACCACCAATACAGGAATGACGGCAGGAATAAATGCGGCATGAAGATCTTTGATGTATTCCTGTTTGCGTGTCAGGATACGGGCCAGGTACATCACAAGCGCCAATTTTGCAAAATCTGAACTTTGAAAGGTTATGTTAACCACGGGCAATGTGATCCAGCGGTTTGCCTCGTGAATCGTGGTGCCCCTGAACAATGTAAATATCAGGAGGGGAATGGCGATGAACAGGGCAAGTTGCGAAATGCGGGAATAATAGGGGTACCTGACCTTATGAGCGAGATACATCAGGGCAAATCCAAAGCCAGTGATGATGGCATGCTTGAACAGGTAATACTCCGTATTGCCCGCCCTGAAACGATAGGCCAGGGATCCTGTTGAACTGTATACTGCCAGGATGGACACGAAATACAGAAAGATCACCACCAGCCAGATGGTGCGATCGCCCTTAAAATTTGTCAGTATCTTTTGCATGTCGTTTGGCGTGGATTTGTCACAGGAAGCTTAATGATGATTGTTGTTCCTGTTGCTTGTTACAATGCATTTACCTGTGCCTTGAATTGATCTCCCCTGTCCGCAAAATTTTCAAACAAGTCAAAACTTGGGCAGGCCGGCGATAATAACACGATATCTCCCGGGCTTCCCATTTCATAAGCCATGCGCACGGCTGTCCCCATGCTGCAGGCTTCATAAATGGTGGGGACCGCCCGTTGGAATTGGCTGATGAGATTTGCACCATCTGCTGACAGGCAAATCATGGTCTTCACCTTGCTTGCCGCCAATGGAAGCAGTGGGGAGTAGTCCTGGTCCGCATCTCTGCCGCCCGCGATCCAGATTACCGGTTGCTCCTGGGATTCAAGCGCAAACCAGGCTGCATTCACGTTTGTTGCCCTGCTGTCATTGATAAAACGGATACCCCTGACGCGGCTGACATCCTCCAGCCGGTGTGCCTGGTTCTGAAACCCATTCAGGCTGTTTTTAATCCCTTCCTTGCGCACATCAATCAGCCTGGAGGCAATGGTTTTTGCCATCCCGCTGTAAATATTGCCGCTCTCCCTTAACGTCTTTTCCAAAAGATCCATAATCAATCCTTCTATTATTCTTTGTAACCGTAATGATTTATTATGTCTCGCATTCATTCACTGATTCCATCCACACCCCATCCATCTTTTAACCCCCAAATTCCTCAGCCAAATAACTCTTTAACTTCCTGACACAATAACCAGGCTACCTCAACTTCAGCGTAATCACTGAAAAGATGGCAAGCATGATTCCCACGATGAAAAAGCGTTGTACGATTTTCGCTTCGTGGAGTCCTTTCATCTGGTAATGGTGGTGGAGCGGTGCCATTTTGAACACCCTCCTGCCTTCACCAAATCTCCGTTTGGTGAACTTAAACCAGGTCACCTGTATGATTACCGAAAGGCTTTCTATGAAAAAGATCCCGCACAAAATGGGAATCAGCAATTCTTTTCTGATCACGATGGCAAAGACGGCAATGATGCCCCCCAGTGACAGGCTTCCTGTATCTCCCATGAAGACCTGTGCCGGGTAAGAGTTATACCACAGGAATCCTATGCAGGCACCCACAAAGGCGGCGATAAAGACCACCAGCTCACCCGTATGGGGGATATACATGATGTTCAGGTAGTCTGCAAAAAGGACATTGCCGCTGACATAAGCCAGGATCCCCAGTGTTACCCCGATGATGGCCGAAGTTCCGGTAGCCAGCCCGTCCAGGCCATCCGTGATGTTGGCTCCATTGGACACGGCGGTGATAATGAGGATGACTATGGGGATGAACACCAGGAAGGCCCATTTTTCGTAACCCTCACCCATGAATGCGATCAGCCTGGAGTAATCGAACTCGTTGTCTTTAAAAAACGGAATGGTTGTTTTGGTTGATTTCTCAGACTCGAGGGGAAATGGGGAATCCGGTCTGACCAAACCATCCAGTTCCAGCAGTTCATCCGTGGTGGCGTATTCTGCCGGGAAGTCTGTTTTTTCCCGGATCACCACGCCATCGTGAAAGTAGAGTGTGGACCCGACAATGATGCCCAGGGTGATCTGGCCGATGATCTTAAACCGGCCATGCAAGCCTTTTTTATCTTTCCTGAATACTTTGATATAATCGTCGATGAAGCCAATGGCGCCAAGCCAGACGGTAGAAATGAGCATCAGGATGATGTAAATGTTGTCCAGGTTGGCAAAAAGTAGGGTAGGGATAACAATGGCTGCGATGATGATCAGTCCGCCCATGGTTGGTGTGCCCGCCTTGCTGGTTTGTCCTTCCAGTCCAAGATCACGGATCGTTTCTCCAACCTGTTTTTTCTGCAGGAAGTTGATGATCCGCCGGCCGGTGATCATCGTGACGATCAGCGAAACGATCACGGCCATCCCGGCCCTGAATGAGATGTATTGAAACACCCCTGCTCCGGGAATATCGTAAATCTTGTCCAGATATTCAATAAGCGGGTACAGCATGTTTTACTTGTTTAACAGTTCCTGCAATATGGCTTTATCATCAAATGGGATACGTTCTCCCTTGATCTCCTGGTATTTTTCGTGGCCTTTACCCGCCACCAATACGATATCGTTGTTTCTGGCCATCACCCTGGCCACTTTCATGGCTTCCTGCCTGTCGATGATGGTCACATATTTGTTTTTCATTGCGGGGTCCAGTTCCAGGCCCTTGATCATGTCCTGGATGATGGCTTCCGGATCTTCAAAACGCGGATTGTCGCTGGTGAAGATGACCTGGTCGCTATACCCGGCAGCAATCGTGGCCATGGGGGCACGTTTGGCTTTATCGCGGTCTCCGCCACAACCTATCACCGTGATCAGTTTCTCATGCTTGCCGCGCAGGTCCTGGATATTGTCCATGACATTCTGCAGGGCATCGGGCGTGTGCGCATAATCGATGATGCCAATGATGTTGTCTTTCCCCACAAAGTAATCGAAACGGCCCTCTGGTGCCTCGCAGCTTGAGATGGCAGCAAGGAGTTCATCCGGCGCTTTTCCCAGGATGCGGCCCGTTCCATAGACGGCCAAAATGTTATAGGCATTAAATGTCCCGGTGAGCTTACACCACACATCGTGGCTGTCGACCATCAGGTGCAGGCCCGCAAAGGTGTTTTCCAGCAGCTTGCCTTTAAAGTCTGCAATGGCCTTCAAACTGTAAGTGGCCGGTTTCACCTTGCTGTTTTGCATCATGATCATGCCATTTTTGTCATCCAGGTTGGTGAGTGCAAAAGCGTTTTTGTCGAGCGACTGGAAAAGACGTTGTTTTGCCTGCAGGTATTCCTTAAAGCCATGGTGGTAGTCGAGGTGATCGTGTGTGATGTTGGTAAAAATGGCCCCGGCAAACCGCATGCCTTCCACTCTCATTTGATCCAGGGCATGCGAACTGACCTCCATGAACACATATTCGCAACCTTCAGTTGCCATGTCGTGCAGGAGCCCGTTGAGTGTAACGGGATCCGGTGTGGTATAGCGGGTGTCCAGCATCTTGTTGTTGATGCGGTTGCCGATTGTGGATATCAGTCCGCAGGGATGACCTAATTTTGTAAAGACCTCATACAAAAGAAAGGCCACGGTGGTTTTGCCATTTGTACCGGTTATGCCGACTACCTTGAGTTTTTCAGTGGGTTGGCCGTAAAAATTGGAAGCGATCCATCCCAGTGCTTTGCGGCTGTCTTTCACTTCCACATAGGTGACATCCGGGCTGGTTGCATCGGGCATTACCTGGCAGACCACAGCAGTTGCGCCCCGATCTATGGCCTGCTTGATATACTGATGGCCATCCGCGGTGTGCCCTTTCACAGCAATAAACAAGGACCCTGGTGAGACCTTGCGGCTGTCATCTGTGACTGTCTGAACCTCCCGCTGCAGGTCGCCGGTGGCTTTCCTGATGGCTGTTTTATATAAAATGTCTGCCAGTGTTTGCTTCATCCTTTTATGATTTTATGCACGAATTATTTTGTCAATGGGTTAAAAGGTATGGCTCTTGCACTTTCTTTTCAACAGCCAGGGGCAATAGCCTTCTTCTCATTTTCCTCCATTTGCTGATGATCATTCCTATGTATGTCAGTTTACCAGCCATGGCATGGTTCATGACAGGTCAATTTCTATCGTACTTCCTTCTCTTACCCTTGTTCCTGCCCTGGGACTTTGTCTGTTTACTGTGCCCCTTCCCCTGAACAAAACCCGGAGTCCGGCATTTTCAAGAGTATAGATCGCATCGCGTATGCCCATGCCCTCTACGTTGGGGACCAGGTTTTCAATATATTCCCTGTCGCTGAGCTTAACCGTGTCCTGGCTGACCCTTGCTTCTACCCAACGGGTGTTTGACTCATCAATGATATGGGCACCCAGGGTTTGATATATGGTGACGATGTCCTCTGGGTAGGCGTTGCGGAACCTTGGAAGGGCAGCGACTGCCGGAGCAGTGGCCGGGGCTTCGACATCCGGCATGAACATCCGTGCCGCGAACATCTTATCTGCAATTTCGCGGAAAACGGGAGCAGCGACCTGGCTTCCTGTCACAATGTAGCCCCTGGGCCGGTTGATCAGCACGATGCAACTGTATTTAGGCTCATTGGCAGGGAAGTACCCTACGAAACTCGCCTGGTACTGAACTCCTGGTCCTGTATGATAGCCACGACCGGAGTAAGCCACCTGTGCTGTTCCTGTTTTGCCCGCAATTGTATAGTGGGGCGTATTGATGTTCTGGCCCGTTCCATTTTCCACCACCCCGCGCAGCATCTCCTGTGCGTACTGAATGGATTGTCCGGATGCCACAGCGCGGAGGATCAGCTCTGGTGTAAACCGCTTGATTGTGCGCCCGGACTGCCGGATCTCTTCCACAAACATGGGCTTCATCATGCGGCCATTATTGGCAATGGCATTATAAAATGAGAGTGTCTGCAATGGTGTAAGGGATACTTCGTACCCGATGGACATCCAGGGAAGGGACAGGCGTGACCAGCCCGGATCGCCTTCATTGCGGATCACCGGACTTCCTTCCCCGCTGATTTCCAGTCCCAGGGGTTTATGCAGGTGCATGTGGTGCAACCGGTCGATGAACTGCTGCGGATGTTCCCGGTAATTATTGTATATGATTTGCGATATTGCCACATTGGATGATACTTCAAAAGCTTTTTGCATGGTGATGACACCCCGTTCTTCGTCACCCACGTCGCGCATCCGTCTTCCATAGTAGCTTGTCTGGCCTCCCAGTGCATCTACGCTGTCCTGCGGTGAGATGACACCATCCTCCATGGCAGCAATGAGCACTGGCAGCTTAAACGTTGATCCTGGTTCTGTGCTTTGACCTATGGCGAAGTTGTAGGTTTCTTCATATCTGCCGCTTTGTTCGTTCCGGCTCAGGTTGGAAATGGCCTTGATCTTGCCTGTGGAAACCTCCATGACCACGGCGGTACCATGTTCAGCACGGAAGCGCGACAACTGTCTCTTCAGTGCTTTTTCTGCGATGTCCTGGATTTGCACGTTAATGGTGGTGACCAGGTCCTGGCCATTTTGCGGCTGTATTTCATTCTGGTGGCTTACAGGTATCCAGACACCCCCGCTGGCACGTCGTTCCAGGCGTTTGCCTTCGACACCCTCAAGGTAGTTTCGGAAAGCACCCTCCAAACCCACGTAAACACCTTCCCGTTCGTAGCCGATGGTCCTGGCTGCCAACGACCTGTAGGGCATTTCCCTTCTGCTGTGACTTTCAACGATCAATCCGCCACCGTATTGTCCGAGGCGGAACAATGGGAATTGCCGGAGTTGCTGGAGCTCACTCCAGCTGACCTGGCGCTTGACAAGAAAGTAACGGTTTTGTTCCCGGCGTGCCCGCACAAGTGCCGCACGATATTGTGCCGGTGAACGGTCACCGAACAATCGCGAGAGTTCGAGTGCCAGTGAATCCACTTCTGCATAGAAAAGATCGTCGGATGTTACCCTGCTGCTCAGGTCCATGCGGATGTCAAATACCGGTACGCTGGTGGCGAGCAGCCTGCCATCATCCGCGTAGATGTCTCCACGTACAGCTTCTATTGTGGCGTACCTGGTGCTGGTCCGGCGAGCTCTCTCCCGCCATTGGTCGCCCTCTGCAAACTGAATGTACAGCACCTTGCCAAAGATGAACAGCCCGAAAAAGCCCATCAGAAAATAGACCAGGCGCATTCTTTGCAATATGTCGCTGCGATCTTTCATTATTTGTTTTGGTCGTGGTGTGTATGGTATCCGGCCCATGCCGGAGTGATCTGCCTTGCATTAATTAACCCAGCCCAATAGCCGGTCCCAGACCCTTTGCCGTTCGGGTTGAATGATCTGCCTGGGTGGTTCCACTGGTTCAATAAATCCCTCGGCACTGAGTCTGCGCACCATTTCAGATTGTTGTGTCAGGAACATGTAATCAGAGCGGGTCTGGATATAGCGTATTCTCAGTTCAGTCATTTCGTGCCGCAACTGTTCTGCCTCCCTGGTTTTGCGTTCTGCGTAATAGGTGTTAAATATCAGGAATAAGGCCAGCCCGAACAAAAACAGGATGAACCGCATGGCATGTAAATTGGCGTTGCCTGAAAAGAGGCTGCCATCCAGCAGGCCAGCCAGGAAACGACCAATTCTGGACGGTTCTGCATGCCCCTCAGGTTTCTGTGTTTTATACTGGTTAGCTGCCATAATTTGCCATCTTTTCTGCTACACGCAGGCGCGCGCTTCTGGCTCGCTGGTTTTCTCCGATCTCTGAAGCATCGGGTTTAATTGCCTTGCTTACCTGCTGCCATGGTGTTTGTGGGTTGCCATAAAAGTCTTTCTCCAGTTTTCCTTCAAAATTGCCGGTCTTCATGAAATTTTTCACCAGCCTGTCTTCCAGGGAGTGATAGGAGATGACCACTAGTCTTCCCCCGGGCTTCAGCACATCCAGGCTTTGCCGGAGAAAGATTTTCAGGGATTCCAGCTCCTGGTTCACTTCAATGCGCAGGGCCTGGAATACCTGGGCCAGGAATTTGTTTTCCCTGCCCCTGGGTGCCAGGTGCCTGATGGCACCGATGAGGTCTCCTGTGGTTTTGATGGCCAGTTTTTCGCGCTGTTTTACGATTTCACCGGCCAGCTTTCTTGCAGACCGCAATTCCCCGAAATAATAGAATACGTCGGCCAGCTTTTCCTGGTCACAGGTGTTGATGATATCTGCTGCTGTGGCTCCGGCTTGCCGGTTCATGCGCATGTCCAGCGGACCATCAAAGCGGATGGAAAAACCCCGTACCGCTTCATCAAACTGATGCGACGACACGCCAAGGTCTGCCAGGATACCATCCACGGGAATCGATGCATGATACTTCAGCAGGTTCTTCATGTACCTGAAGTTATGATTCAAAAACAGCAACCGTTGATCATCAGGAACGTTTGCTGCAGACTCATCATCCTGGTCAAAAGCGACCAGTTTCCCGTCTCCAAGCCTTTCCAGGATCGCCAGGCTATGGCCACCTCCTCCGAAAGTAGCATCTACGTAGGTGCCACCCGGTTTCACATCCAGTGCATCCAATGCCTGGGCCGGCATCACTGCGTTATGATAGGTCATGATGATCGCCTCCTGGTTGTTCTTGGTTAATTTTTCCCATTACTTCCTCTGCCAGGGAAGAAAAATCATCCGGTTCACTGTCCATCATTGCCTCATAGGCGTCCTTGGCCCATATCTCTATCCTGTTTCCGTAAGCAAAAAGCACGATTTCCCTTTCTATACCGCCATAACTGATCAGCTGCCTGGGGAGCAACAGCCTGCCTGTTGAATCCAGGCGCATTTCACTGGCCCCCCTGAAAAAATACCTTACAAACTCCCGGTTTTTTTTGTTGTACAGATTCAATGCGTTAACTTCACGCGAAATTTTTAACCATTCACTCTGGGGGTAGAGGGTGAGGTTTTTTTCAAACCCACGATTGATGACAAAGCGCTCCTGGTCTTCCGGCCCAAGCTGTTTTCGCAGTCCGGAAGGCATCATAAACCGCCCTTTGGCATCAATTTTACATTCAAATTCTCCCAGCATGATTCGCCACGTGTTGTGTTTTAAAGTGTAAATATATGAATAAAATTACCACTTTTCCCCACTTTTTACCACATTGTTAATAACTTTTCTGG
>PUPG01000230.1 GCA_003553005.1 Bacteroidales bacterium | reverse complement strand
TTGGTGAAGCATCCTTGATGGTAAACGACCAGGTGTCGGTATCGCCGTGGCCCTGCAAACTGTTAGGATCACCAGGCTGTGTCGGGTCATTGTTACCAGCAAGCAGTGCGGACAGATAGAAAGTATCATAATCAGCGTCCAGCGTGTAGGTCCAGCTCGATGTGCCCCTGGCAATCTCTATCACGGTGCCATCGCGCAGCGGCCAGGATGTATTGTCTTCCGAACCTTTATGGAGTGTGATCAGCGCATCGTTTTTCACCCGATCATCCACATTGACAATGGAAGGATAGTCAATCTCATAAGCAAATGTGATATCATCTGGAGAACAAACGTCAATATCTGCAATCTCCGTTACTGAAGCATCCTGGAAGGTCACCGTGAAGTGATCACTCTCCAGCACGGCATAGCAATCCTCGTCAAAGGTTTCCCAGTAGGATATGGTCTGGATCATAACGGGCAATTCATTCACTTCTTCATCCACACCATGGATGAATATCTGCCAGTCCACATCAAGGTTATGGTGACCGGCAAGCGGATTGCTGTCTTCGATGATATGGCTCAGAAGGACTTCAGACTCACCGCCAATGTCGCCATTCACAACAGGCACCTCGGCAAAGTCTGACATGTCGCTGTCTTTGTAAAGCACCTTAAAGATGGTGGCACCAGTCGGGAAAGTTGTTATTCCGCCGTTAGATTCAATACTGATCCTTGCATCCACAATGATATTCGGATCAGTACCCTCCAGGTCGCCATATTGGGCGCCGGTTTCCACGATGATGGGTGTCCCGGTAATGGTGCTGATGTCGGGGGCATTCGTCATCGTGGTAGCATCCGCCAGGGTGCCTTTCAGGAAGGTGATTTTCACCTCATCATCGTCGACACAGTCAATCAAATCGCCACTGTTGGTTTCTGTCCAGCGAAGGGTGTAAACACCGGCCACGTCCACCTCCACGTTGGAGGTTGGTGATGTGGCATCTGCAAAGGTAGCAGTGCCTCCATCGGGTCCGTCAACTTGTGTCCAGGTACCCGTAGATGTGCCAAGTGACAACTCAGCCTGCAGGTCATAGGACGTCGCATTGCACACGATATCATCATCACCTGCATTCGCCACGGGCATTTCGATTACGGTTACCCTGCGGGTTACCTCGATGGCATGGTTGCCCGAGCTGTCGGTGACGTTGTAGGTGACGGTATAAACACCGGGGATTTCATTGTCGACAGGGTTTACCTTAACAATACTACTCGTAATGTCACCATCGCAGTTATCATCTGCCGTAGCGCCATCATCATCATACTCCTCAAACTGACAGATCTCCACAATGTCATCACCAAGAAGTGTGATCACCGGGGGTTCATTGTCTTCTACCGTTACGGTAAAGTGATCCGTATGGCTATTGCCGTGGATATCCTGCACTGTCCAGGTAACCGTGGTTTCTCCTTTATTGAAAACAACACCTGCGAGGGTTGTATTGATGCCATCCTCATCGCTTCCCGTGGTTACACCGGTCAATTCATAGCTGATGAAATCTACCGTGCAGTTGTCATCCACATTGGTCGGATCAAACTCGTCTCCATCCACGGTATAAGTACACACTCCCTCATCGGTATCCCTGGTTTGATTGGCGACCAGGTTGAAAGTGGGATCTTCTACATCCTCCACTTTGATCGAGAATACTGCGGTTTCCACACCCGGCTCCTCCTCGCACAGGTTATGTGCAACAACCGTCACATCGGTGGTTCCCACTTCAAAGAATCTACTGGCAGTGTAGGTTGCCGTGCCCACTTGATAGTAAGAAATGGTGGGTGTGGCCAGGCCGCTAACCTCAATATCAAGTTCAGCAAATGTGACTGTCGCACCACATTCGCCTGTATCATTGTCAAAAGTGTAGGTGGACGTTGGAACATCAACATATATTGGTGGGCAGAACACCTCCAAAGTACCCGTTTCATAGGTTATGGCATAATTGTCAACGTCGGTACCGGGACCTGCCACAGCACTGCTGATTTCAATATCATAGGTGTTCACTATTGCATCGGCGGGTGCTCCTTCACTCCAGAGCACCACAGTACTAATGGATTCGAATTCGGTATCTGAGCCCAACTTTAATGGCATCGCCGGATCAAGCACCGGGTCAGGGCCGGAAGTGACCGTAAAGGATGATGTGGCCGTACCGGGATCTACAAGATCGTCGAATACAAGGCTATAAGCTTTTGTGTAATCACCTGGTGCGGTGATGACGATTGGGCGCGGCTCCACAAAAATAAAGTCCTGCTTGCCGTCGATATCGGGATTTGGCCTGAAATGTACGTCAACCCATTGGGCAACATCATCGCTCTCTGGCCAGATCTTACTGAACCGCATCGTAAAGGTGCGGGTGCCGGCGTCTTCGGCCGGGATAAAGGTATAGTCTCCGGGTAATTCGGCAAACTCATCCGAGGAGTTGAATCGCACCTGTCCGTCAAAATTGTCCTTGATGTTGCCCTGGCGGTCGATGGCCTCTAC
>PUPG01000120.1 GCA_003553005.1 Bacteroidales bacterium | reverse complement strand
AGGACCTGGACGGCAACATCGTACCACTCAACATCCCGTTTACGCAAAACAGAACCCGTAACCTCACGGCTCGCTCACAGGTCGAGCCCCTCAGGGACCTTCGCATCGAGGTGACTGCACAACGCAACCACGCCAGGACGCAAAGCGAATATTTCACCGCCATCGACGGGGAGTATGAATCCTTTAACCCGATGGAGACCGGGAACTTCAGCATCTCCTTCTTTGCCCTGGCCACCACCTTCGAGCGCATCGACGACCGCACCTACGAATCCGAAAACTTTGAAAACTTCAAGGACTACCGTCTGGACATTGCGATGCGCCTGGCTAACAGAAATCCCAACTGGGACGGTGAGATTGATGAAACCACCGGGTACCCGGAGGGCTACGGGCCCACCTCGCAGGACGTGCTGATTCCCGCTTTCATTGCCGCATACTCCGGACGCGATCCATCGTCCAGCACGCTGAACCCCTTTATGCGCATCCCCATGCCCAACTGGCGACTCACCTACGACGGGCTGTCGAGAATACCTGCCTTCCAAAGGCTCTTCCAGTCGTTTACCATCGGACACGGATACCGGAGCACGTTTACCATCGGCAACTTCCAGTCGGACCCCAGGTTCAGGGAACGGGATGGCTACCAGGTGGCCAAAAGTGAGGCCTCAGGAAACTACATCCCGGAATTCGAGATTGGCCAGGTTTCCATCAGCGAACAGTTCAACCCGCTGATCAACATCGACGTCACCTGGCAGAACAACCTGATGACGCGGGTCGAGGTGCGTCGCTCCAGGGACATGGCGCTGAGCTTTGCCAACAACCAGGTGACCGACAACCAGCGGACGGAATACATCATCGGCGCCGGGTATCGCTTCCAGGACCTGGCGTTCAACATCACCCAGGCAGGACAGCAGCAACGCGTGTCGAGCGACCTGATGTTGCGGCTCGACTTATCGATACGCGACAACAAGACCATCCTGCGAAAACTCACCGAGGAAACCGATGTGATCTCTTCCGGACAGCAAGCCATCGCCCTCAACACCTCCGCGGAGTACCAGCTGAGTCCACGGGTAAACTTCAGGCTCTTCTTCGACCGGACGGTCAACAACCCCTTCGTTTCCAACCAGTTCCCCAACACCAACACCCACGGAGGGTTTAGTCTGAGGTTTACGCTCATGTAATGGGGTTAAAGAGGTTTGAGGTTTGAAGTTTGAGGTTGCCTGAGGGTTTTATGGCATTCCTGGTGATACGACGCGTTACTATGTTAAGGAGTTAATTGGTTGCTGGGTTAAGGGGTTAAATGCACAATACACCGCATACCCGGACTTTTCGACCCTTCGACATTTTGACTTTTAGCCATTTTGTCTTTTTGTCCTTTTGTCCTTTTGTCTTTTTGTCCTTACTTCGACGCAAACGAAAACTTTTCCTTGAACCGGGTGAGTTCTTCCTTGAAGGTGACGGGTTCGGAGGTGAGGAGGGGCAGGATGCGGTGATCCGGGCGAATCTTGATCTCGCGCATCACCAGGTGCTGGTTGACAAAGATCATGTCCAGTGCGGGATAGATTTCCCTGATGACTCCGGCAATGTGCTCGATCGACAGGTTATGTTCGCTGAAGTTGTAGGTACCCGGCGGTAAGTCGTGTCGCAACAGGTTGGCCAGCATGTTCACCAGCTTGCTCACGTGGACGAAAGCCCGTTTTTGCTTGCCATTTCCAGTGATCTGGATCCGTCCGATGAAGTTGGCTTCAAACATAAACCGGTTGATCACCGCGTCAAACCTTACGCTTGGGCTGTAGCCGTAGACGTTTCCCGACCGGATGACCCACACCTTGCGGCTGTCCATCAGGCGTTCCACGTGCGCCTCTCCCCGGAGTTTGCTGCTTCCGTAAAAGGTCTTGGGATCCGGAGGCGTATCAATGTCGGTCATATCCTCCGAGGCACCGTATACCGAAGTGGTGCTCAGGTAGACAAATTGCTGCACCTCACTCTCTTCGACCGCATACACCAGTTCGGCCGTTCCCCAATGGTTGATCTGCTCAAACAAATGGGCATTTTCGGTAGCCAGGGGTGTGGAAACCTTTGCGGCCAGGTGATACACGACATCTATCCCCTGCAACACCTGGCGCAGCTTGCGCGAATCCAGCAACTCCCCGTGAATGAAGCGCACCTTGCGGGGCTCATTCCGGGTATCCAGGAAGAGATTGAAGTTTTTGCGGCTCAGGTTGTCATAAATGATGATTTCCTCCACCGCCGGGTCCTTGAGCAGCTCAAAAACCAGTTCATTGCCGATGTATCCGGCGCCACCTGTGATTAATATCTTCATCTGTTTATGTTTTTTCAAATTATAGGTTATCAGAGGTTTACGTTTTCAACAGGAGTGCTATTGGCTATTGGCTTTTGGCTATTGGCTTTTAGCTATTGGCTTTTAGCTTTTGGCCTTTGGCTTTTAGCTATTGGCTTTTAGCTTTTGGCCTTTGGCTTTTAGCTATTGGCTTTTAGCTTTTGGCCTTTGGCTTTTGGCCTTTGGCTTTTAGCTATTGGCT
>PUPG01000021.1 GCA_003553005.1 Bacteroidales bacterium | reverse complement strand
TCCCTGCTCAACATTGCCGAAACATTTCCCTACCTGCACGACGGCAGCGTGTGGTGTCTGGGTGAAACCGTCGACATCGTCGCCCTGGACATGCTGGGCAGGGAACTCACGGAGGAAGAGAACACCCATATCGTGGCCTTCCTTGAGGCGCTTACTGGCGACATCCCGGAGTATGCCCTGGAATTGCCCGTACTGCCAACCTCCACAGATGACACGCCAAGACCGAGGTTTGATTAAGTCCCTGGAAAGAAATGGACAAGCATTGGGTAAACATTGTTTGCTGACAACGCAGTGGGCGCGTATCTTTTGGCGAAATAAAACCAAATATGAGTTGAGCAATAACTTCACGGGTTATATGCAGGATAGCGAAGGAAAATTACTTGAGCGTTACATGGAGCTGCAGCATGAACTGGGCTTCCATGAGCAGATGATGAATCAACTGGATGCGATTGTGTTGATCCTGGACATCATCACGCCCCGGGTGGTGTATGTCAATGATTGCTACGCCAGGGTTACCGGCTATGATACCTCGCCAGAAAAAGACATCAGCCTTCAGGATATCAAAAATGTGTATCATCCCGACGACCAGTCTTTCCTTAAGGAGATGCAGCATTTTCTGCTGAACAATCCCCAAAAAAGTTATTCTGTGTTCTACCGTTTCCGGCATGCAGAAGGCCATTATATCTGGGTTTACTCCATATGCAGCGTGTTCAGGCTGGAGCCAGACAATGACGTTTTTGAGATCCTGTCTGTGAGCCTGGATTTTAGCGGTCCGATCAACTATGCGCGCAACCTGAAACCGTTCACACGTGAGAAACTTCGCCACCTCAATCACTCTGCGTTACGCAAAATCAGCCGCCGGGAGCAGGAGGTGCTCAGTTTGTTTGCCCAGGGGCTTACGACACCGGAAGTAGCGGAAAAGCTGGAAATCAGTCACCATACCGTGAATAACCACCGGAAGAACATGCTCAGAAAGCTGGAGTTGAAAAACCTGGCCGCGCTGGTTACGTTTGCGGTGGAGCATGGGTTGGATTGAGGTTAAGGTTAAGGTTGAGGTTAAGATTGAGGGTCAGGTAGCCGTAGCACTTGGGCTGCAAAGATAATCGGGTAAAACGCAAAAAACGCCTGATGGGTCTGGCAGGTTTTAACGGGGCCTGCAAAACCCCGTAGCCACAGCACTTGGGCTGTGGAGAAAGAGTGAGTAAAAAGCACGAAGTATGATTAGGGTATTTTTTTTGATGATATTGATCCTGGGGGTGTCCTGTGGGGATGCACGGGATGGCCATCGTGATGGGCGCGATGAGGCCGTGGTAGAGGAGGAGCCCCGGGTGATTCCGGCGTTCAATGCGGATTCTGCCTATTATTTCGTGGACCGCCAGGTGGCTTTCGGACCGCGTGTGCCCAACACGGAAGCGCACCAGCAGGCGGGCCGCTGGTTGGCTGAACGGCTGGGCGGATTTGCCGACACCTTGTATACCCAGGAAACCCGAGTCCGGGCATATGACGGCACCGTCCTCCAAATCAAGAACATCATTGGCGTATTTCAGCCTGAAGCCCGGCGGCGCATTCTCCTTTGCGCGCACTGGGACAGCCGGCCTTATGCCGATTATGATCCCGACCCGGCCTACCATTATACCCCGATCGACGGGGCCAATGACGGGGCCAGTGGCGTGGGGGTGCTCCTCGAGATTGCCCGCTTGCTGAGCAAAGAACAACCCAATGTGGGTGTAGACATCATCTTTTTTGATGCCGAAGATTATGGCAATCATCGTTTATCGGATAAGCCGGATGAGGACAACTGGGCGCTCGGGTCGCAGCACTGGGCGCGCAACCCGCACCGGCTCGACTACAATGCCCGGTACGGTATCCTGCTCGACATGGTGGGTGCCGCTGACGCCACCTTCAAAAGAGAAGGCTATTCCATGCTTTATGCGCCAGGCGTGGTAAGAAACGTATGGGATGCCGCACGTGAGCTCAATTACGGCCATATGTTCCTCAATGAAGATGGCGGCTACGTCATCGATGACCACTACTATGTCAACACGATCCGAAATATCCCCACCATCAACATCATCCACCAGGATGGGCGCACCGAACACGGGTTTTTCCCCGAATGGCATACCATGGGCGACACCATGGATGTGATCGACCGCTATACCCTCCGGGCGGTGGGAGAGGTCGTTACTAAGGTGGTATATACTGAGTAGAAGGACAAAAGGACAAAGGGACAAAAGGTCAAAAAGTCGAAAGGTCTAAAGGTCCGGGTCTGCGGTGTATTGTGCCTTGGTGATGAGGTTTGAGGTTTGAGGTTTGAGGTTTGAAGTTTGAAGTTTGAGGTTTGATGTTTGGGGTTTGAGGTTAATATCCACAAATTAACACAAAAAGTTTTCACAGATGCACACAAATGCCTCGGGTAACCTCAAACTTCAAACCTCAAACCTCAAACCCTTTTATTCCCATAACCATAAATTTATCCTTCAAACATTTTTACTATCTTTGCAACTGGAAAGTTCAGCATTGTTTCATAACAGTGGTGTTGCCTGTT
>PUPG01000222.1 GCA_003553005.1 Bacteroidales bacterium | reverse complement strand
TGCAGCTGGCCGCCTTCTCAATATCAACCAGCCTCAATAAAGATGAATTTATCAAACACTTTACCGGGAGCCACCAGGATATATTTCAGTTTCTCAGCGAAGAAGTCTTCCGCAGGCAGCCGGAATCGGTCCGTGATTTTTTAATGCAAACCTCAGTTCTAAACCGGCTCTGCCCCTCCCTCTGCAACGCCCTGACCGGAAGAAGCGACGGAGAAGAGATGCTCACCACGTTGAACCGCAATCAGCTCTTTGTCACTGCCCTTGATGACAGTAGAACCTGGTTCCGCTACCATCCCCTTTTTAGAGACCTGATCAGGAACCAGCTTCGGAAAGCCCGTCCCGGCAAGGAAACTGAACAACACGAAAAAGCAGCAAAATGGTTCCTGGAAGCGGGAGAACCGGGAGAAGCGCTCCGCCACGCCCGCAGCGCCGGGAATCTACAACAAGCCGCTGCCATACTGGACCGGCATTTTGAAAAAATCATGATCACCGAAGGATCGGGTTTGCCCAGGGAATGCATGGAAGAATTACCCGATCACCTCCTGGTTGAAGTCCCCATCCTCCTTGCTTACAAAGCTCTCTACCACTTTGTCCGGAAAAACAATGAAGAAGCAGCAAAATTAATGCAGATGGCAGAAAAACTCAGCTATGATGACCGGGAAAAACAGCAGAAATTCCAGGGCATCATGGCCCTTTTGAAGATGTACTTCAACTTCTGCGAAAATAATATCTCCCTGGCCCTGGATTATGCTGAAACTGCCCTGCAGCAGCTCCCCGCCCATACAAGCTTCTGGCGTATTTATGCCGCCATTGTCTCTGGCGATGCCAGTTTCATGTCCGGTGACTTCAACAAGGCTTGCCCTTACTTCCGGAAAGCACTCCAAATCAGCCGCGATTCTGGCATTAACCATTCCACGGTTACCGCCGGCTTCAAACTGACCCATACCCTCTACTACCTGGGGAAACTTAAAGAAGCAGAAGAGCTGGCCCGTGAAATTTTAAAATTTGCCGCCGATCAAGGTTTTTCCAGCCTGCCCCGGATCGGGTGCCTCTGGGCCCTGATCGGGGAGATATTAAGAGAAAAGGGAAACCTTGAAGAAGCGGAAAACTGCATCAAACGCGGCCTTGCCATCAGTAAACCGGAAAAGCCGTTTTTAGGCATGAATTATCTTTTTAGTGCAGCCCTGTCTTTCTCAGAGGGAAAGCTAGAACAGGTTTTGGAGGTTACCGCAATAATTAAGAAGCTTAACCGGGAGCTGGGTTTACCTAAATTTGTTGTGATCCCCGCCGCTGCCTGGGAAGGGCGTATTTGCTTTGAACAAGGCGATCCGGCTAAAGCAGAAGAAACCCTGGCTGAAGCGGGTATCACGGCAGAAGGCGAGATTTCTTTCAGCTGTGAAAAAGGTTACCTGACCCTGGCCAGGGTCCTGATCAAAAGCACCGATGATAGCCGGGACCAGATTAAAAGGGTCCTGAAGAAGGTTGAGGCCTTTGCCGGCCGCGGAGGCAACCGGAAGTACCTGCTTGAAACGGGGCTGCTTAATAGCTTACTGGAAGAAAAAAAAGGCAGGCCTGAAGAAGCGGAGACGCTTCTCCTGGAAGCTCTAGAAGCCGGAAAAGAAGCGGGCTATTTCCAGGTTTTCATCGATGAAGGACGGGAACTGGAACCGGTTTTTTACCGGATCTTGAATAGTAGTAAGAACAAAAAGCAGCCACCGGACAACAAGAAACTGATTGAATATGCGAGAGAATTGCACAGGGCAATTACGGGCGAGAAGAAGGCGCCCGGCAAAAAAGAGAAAAAGCATAAAGCAGGGCAAAAAGCAGGCCGGCAGCTGGTTGAAGAGCTTAACGAACGGGAACTGGAAATCTTAAAGCTCCTGGCCGAAGGCTATTCCAACCGGGAAATATCTCAAGAGCTTTACCTGTCGGTGGGGACCGTTAAATGGTATACCAGCAACATCTACGGCAAGCTGGGAGCCAGGAGCAGGGCAGAAGCCGTGGCCCTGGCTCAAAAATTAGACCTTTTGCCCTGACCCTGCCTCAAGCGGCACCAAGCCACCGGGGGTCACACCACCGGAGGTCACCACGTCATCCATAGGGGGTCAGGTCTTGAATTATAAGTTTTTGCGACTTGTGCGACTTGAGACTTAATTAAGTTATAATTCAAGACCTGACCCTTGACCCTTTTAAGGGCTTATCTTCTGATCCTTTTACAGTTTGGTTTTGAAGCGACCTCGCGGATTTCCCAGGTGGCTGCAAGACTACCTTTAGGAAAAAAACAGTGGCCACAATTATTGACAGGCGTTATATCACTATGGCTATTACTGCAATTTATTTAATCCGGAAACAGCTTGCGAGCCAGTGATATAATAAATACACATGAAAGAATTATTTTAAAATTACATTAGTTGCAAACATTTCTTTAATAGTTGGTGCAAGCATTTAAAAAATTTTTGGTTGAAAATATGATATTGAGTTAAAGCAGGTGAAAGTTTAATGCGTCGCTTAAGCAAACCAATAAAGATTGCTATCTTTGTTTTAATCCTAATCCTTCT
>PUPG01000033.1 GCA_003553005.1 Bacteroidales bacterium | reverse complement strand
GGTCCTGTATATGATATCAAAAAGGCTTGGAGATGTCCAGCTGGCAATATCCTCCCGGCTATCGAGCGGGATGACCCCGTCGAGTTCGGCGCGGCGATGGGTGGTCGCCTGGCCGCTCACGTCGATCTCGTGGGCCACCAGGTAATCTTTCAGCCTTTGTGCCGCAAAGTGGGGCGGATCCGGCATGGATCCCCGCACGGGAAAGCTCTCCGCACCCAGGGGGACGGTCCCGGTAAGGTGCCGTTCAGCGGCATAGGGTGCGCCAAAGATGTATACCTGGTCCCCGCTGCCAATTGGGCCTGTGGTGACATCATTCAAGAAAGACATATGGGCGATCAGCGGATCGGTATGGCTGACCCATGCCGGATCGCCAAGGGCGTCTCCTGCATCGAAATATACCGTATACTCATTTTCGTGGACGGTTAATCCGCTGGAACCGGCACCAAAATAGTTGCCTATATGACTCCAGAGCCATCGGGGCGGCACCATTTCTTCATCAAAAACCCGTTCATCTGCGATGATGTGACCATCTATCCGTTCAATTCCATCTGCCCTGAGCGCTTCTGCCCATTCCGCATAAACAGAATCCAGTGCCAATGAGTCGTGCATGGCAAAAGTCCCGAAAGCCGGATCGCCCGATCCCTTAATATACAGATTGCCTTGCAATACCCCGTCATCTGTAATCTCTCCATCGTGCTGAAGAATGGTTTCATACAGGAAATCATGCCCGAGCATAAACAAGGCCGATGTGGTCGTGAGTAGCTTTTGCGTCGATGCGGGCACCAGGCGCTGGTTGCTGTTGTGCTCCAGGATCAGGGTGTCGCCCGTGACGTCGTAAACCATCAGTCCCCAGCTTGCATGTTGCAGCGCTTCCTGGTCAGCAAAGGCTTCGTAATGCCTTTTTAGCGGTGAATCTGCTGATAAACAACCGGAAATGAACAAGAAAAACGTGCTGAGCAGCAGGCTGGATAACGTAAACATTTTTGGTTGCATAGGCGAATGATTATGTTGTTGATGGCGTATAACCGATGATTATTGAATTGGTGCCAAACGAGCCAGGGTGGCCTTGGTTTGGATTTACGGTAGCTTATCGGTGATCCGCATATTGGGATTACCGCCCAAACACGGAGATCCGAAAATACCTGCCCGGGTGTTTGCGGATGTCTTCCAGCAGTTTTTCCAGTTCATCGGAGGCATTGCTGAGGTTGTGATACAAGCTTTCATCCTGGATGAGCATCCCGGCAGAGCCTTCGCCTTCGTTGATCTTTTCCAGGATCATCGACAGCTCGGTGATCGCAAAATTGGCCTGTGAGATGGTTTGTTGGAATTCATCCGAGGTGAACTGGTCGCTCACGTCGCTGATGTTTTCCAGGATGTGGTTGATCACCTCCTGGTTGTCGTCCAGGTTGTGCAGGATGGCCTCGGCATGCTCCATGATGCGGCTGAACCGGTTAAGTTCGGCTGACATCGTCCTGTCGAGCTGGGTTGCCGTGGACTCCATTTGTTTCATCGTAATTTCGAAACTTTCCATTCCGGCCGTAATCCTTTCCCTGTTTTCTTCACGCAGGATGTCGTTGAGCGCCACGAGCAGGGTGTCTGCTTGTCCCATCAGGCGCACAGCCTGGTCGCGCACCGGACCGATCTGTGCTTCGATTTGTTCGGTCATTCCCGGATCTTTGATCCCTGTGAGCGTATCACCGCTGCTGATGAGCTCCTGGTGGTCGCCAAGGGCCACGACAATCTTATTGGTGCCCACAATTTCGGAGGTGAGCCTGGCCATGGAGTTGACAGGAATGTCGATCTGGCGGTCCACGGTAGCCGTGACCACCACTTTCCCTGATCCATCCGGATGAAATGCGATGCGGTGTACTTGTCCGACGTTCACCCCGTTAATGGTCACCGGGTTGGTTTCCATCAAGCCGGTGACGTCTTCATATACAATGTGAAAGCGGATTTGTGGGGTAAAGATGTCTGTGCCGCGGAGGTAGTTGATGCCCCAGACAAAGATGAACAGGGCTACGGTGATCAAGATGCCCAGCTTTACTTCGCGCTTTTTTCTGAAATTCTGCATAACAGTGCATTATTGGGTCTCCCGTGCCTGCAACAAGCGGATGGCCTCCCTGGCAGGAATCCTTTCATTATCCATAAAGGCCACCACAAAGGCATCATGATACCCCTTGTCCTGCAGCGTCCTCTGGACCTCATTGGCTTTTTCAAGACTTTGTTCATTGCCTGCGGCATACCGGTACAGTCCCTGGTAATGATACACGTATAGGTCGTCAATGCCATTGAACCTCGGGTCATTCACGGACACTTTGTCGGCCATGCTGGTAAACTGAACCCGGAAAATGATCTCGCCCTCTGCTTCGTCCGCAATATCGGTGCTGTCGGTCGTGCCAGCTGAATCGCTCCCGTTTGCCGGACCTGAAACCTCATCCGCATACGTGGTGGCTTCCTCATCCAGCCGGTTGCGGTACCTGTTCTGCTCAGCAAAAATCGCATCCTGTTCTTCTTTGTAATCGCGGAAAGCCCTGAAGATGGCTGAGGCGAGGTAGGCCT
>PUPG01000217.1 GCA_003553005.1 Bacteroidales bacterium | reverse complement strand
GTGCGGCTGGAGAAGTGCCTTCGTGAGAAGTATGGAAAGGATACGCATATATCGGTGCACACGGAGCCCTTGTAGGGTGTGGATGAGTTGCTGGGTTATATGGTTTGAAGTTTGAAGTTTGAAGTTTGAGGTTTGAAGTTTGAGGTTTGAAGTTTGAAGTTTGAAGTTTGAGGTTGCCCGAGGACTATTGTGTTAAACCTCAAACCCCAAACCTCAAACCCCAAACACAACACTTCGCATACCCGGACCGTTTGACTTTTCGACATATTGACTTTTTGACAATCCTTAAACCAATCCATATGAAACGCTTGATATTTCTATTCTTTGCCTTGCTGATGGCGGGCTGTGGCCCACTGGACCGTGGCCCGGAGATGGTCACCATCAGGGGCCTGGTCTTTGGTACCTATTACACCATTATCTATTATGATGATGACGGCCAGAATTACCAGGAACCCATCGACAGCCTGTTCAGGGATTTTAACCGTTCGCTGTCATTCTACGATGAAAACTCCCTGCTGTCGCGCATAAACAGGAACGAAGAAACCACAGTGGATGATTATTTTGCGGTTGTTTTTCAAAGGTCACAGGAAATCGCCGGGGAAACGGATGGTGCATTCGATGTCACGGTCTTTCCCCTGGTAGACACCTGGGGCTTTGGTTTTTCCGACCGGTCGGACATCGCTGCGGAGAAGGTGGACAGCATCATGGACTTTGTCGGCCACGAAAAAGTGTGGCTGGATGAGGGCCACATCCGGAAGGCCGATGACCGGGTGCAGCTCGACTTTAATGCCATTGCAAAAGGGTATGCGGCTGACCTGGTTGGGGAGCTCCTGGAGTCCAAAGGGGTGACTTCCTACCTGGTCGAGCTTGGTGGCGACCTGTGTGCCGGAGCTGAAAAGCCGGATGGCACCCAATGGCGAATAGGCCTCGAGGTTCCGGCTGCAGAAGCAGATGCACCACAGGAGTGGGAGTATTACGTGGAAATCACCACGCAGGGCCTGGCCACTTCGGGAGACTACCGTCGGTATTATGAAGACGAAGACGGACTGCGGTATTCACATACCATCGATCCGTCCACGGGCTTTCCCGTCGACCACCACCTGATGAGTGTATCCGTATTTGCAACCGACGGCATGTCGGCCGATGCCTATGCGACCGCTTTTATGGTCATGGGTCTCGATCAGGCCAAAGACTTTGTGGAAAACCGGGAAGACCTGGAAGCTTACTTTGTCTATGCCACCGATGGGCCCGAAGCCTTTAGTTACCACGCTTCATCCGGACTTGAACTGCTGACCCGCGATGATTTATGAGAAGGCTTATCGGGTTTGGCCCATTGGGTTTAAGCAATTGGCTCTTTGTCTTGATGTGCATCATAAGGAGATTTAATCGCACCATGCGATTCCCATATTTATTTTGTATCTTTACTATTGGGAAACAGATGATCACTAAAGCCATCACGCACCATGAAGAGAGCACAAAAAATTCGTCTGGGAATATTCCTGACGGTGAGTGTAGCCCTGCTGCTTATCCTGATCGGCTATTTTACCGCCCGGGGCTTGTTTGAGCGCAAAGAGCCCTATTTCGTGGCCTATCAGAATGTATCCGTCACCGGATTGGAAGTCGGCAGCCCGGTGAAATACATGGGGATCAATGTGGGCTCCATCGCCGACATTCGTATATCCCCGCTGGATGTGAGCACCATCATCGTTGAACTGGCCCTGCAGGAGGATACGCCGGTAAAGGAAGATGCGGTGGCTGACATCGTCGCCATGGGGATCACCGGTTTGCGTACCATTGAAATACGGGGTGGAACACAGGAGGCTGACTTCCTTGAGCCCGGAGACTATATCCAGCCAGGGACCTCCTTTGCGGAGGATATCACCGGCAAGGCTGAAGACATCTATTTCAGGCTGGAAGACGTACTGAACAACCTGCAGGTATTTACCCATCCGGACAATATGCAGGCATTCACCCGAACAGCCGAAGATATTTCCAGTTTTACCGATCAGGCCACACGAACCGTTGCCGGCATCGATGAACTCATTGTCGAAAACCGGGAAGACATCCGGCAGAGTACGATGGCCATTAACCAGTTTACACAGGAACTGGACAAAACGTCACAGGAAATGTTCTATGCCGTGTCTCGCTTTAATGAAATCATGCAGGGCGACACCCTGGCACAGGTGCTGGGTAACTTCCATGATTTGTCCATCACCCTTAAGGAAACCAACCTCAACGAGTTGATAGAGCAGCTGGCAGCGACCACGGCGGAGACACAATTGCTGCTGAGCAGGGTGGGAGAGGACATCGACAAAGGTAGCGAAGCACTGACGGACAATCTTTTGCTTTTACAATACACCTTGAATAATATCCATGAAGTGTCCAGGAAAGTAAATACCAACCCCTCGGTGCTGATCCGCCGCCCCAGGTATGATGATGCGCCTGACAGGATGCTGGACGAAGAGTGATGGCATAGGCCCCGGCTTCTTGTCTTTTCGATATATTGACATTCAGATAAACCATAAGCCCATGAAGAAGATCTTGCTATTGATCATTTTCCCGATG
>PUPG01000197.1 GCA_003553005.1 Bacteroidales bacterium | reverse complement strand
CAGCCGCGCGCTGCACGAACTCCTGCCACCGCTGCGCAGCATCGCGGGCGAAGAAATCCGGCGGCTGCCCGCGTGCGCCGAACTCACGTGCGCGGGCGTAACTGGCCGTCCATGCTGCCGTTATCTCCGCGTCGGCGGTGGCGCCCGCGAGGACAAGAGTGTAGCTGTCAGCGCCCTCCGCGCTGCTGCCGTCGGCATCGGTAACGAGGCTGTTGCGCAGGAAACCGGTATCAACTCGCATCCTGCCACCCTGCGCCACAGGGCGCTGTGCATCCTCGATCACGTCGCTCACCGCCTGATTTCGCACGGCCGACATGCGCCGCTCGTATCGGCTGACATGCTCGCCAACCTGCGCCGAAAAGCTGCGTGCCATTGCGTGCCCCTTCCATGCGCGATTATAGTGCCACCCGGAGGTGCCCCATGCTGCGACTGACTGCTCTTGCGATTGTTCTCGCCACGCCCGCTGCTGCGGAGTTGGTGAAAGTTTCCGAATGTGCCTACGAAGACCCTGAAAATACGACTCGTGTATTGGCCTGCGATTTGAAGAACACTGGCGAAGAGGCTGTCTCGCGCCTCGGTTACGGCTTTCGTATTTCAGACCCTTCGCGCACCATTCCTTGGGCAGAGATCGAGTGGGAACAGCCGCCGGGGCGCAGCATTTTGCATCGCGATATCGCCGGCGGGCTTGAGCCTGGCGAAACAATCCGAAAAATGTTCAGGGGTGCCGACATCCCCGAACGCGCGGAGATCGACAACACGACGCCTGAAATCCGCATCCACGATGTTTACGACGCCGAAGGCGAATTGATCACCGCGCCCCACTGATGAAGTCGATCCTTACCTCGCCAAGACACCGGCAGTTGATCACGTCCTCGCCGCCGGCCCCATGCTCTACATCGCCTGGATAGGCCATCCGCGCCCCGGTCGGGCTAGTGAACAGATCCCCGAGCTGCACCTCCTGCCCATCAAGATCGCGGTGAATGTCCCGCGTGCGCGCGTCCATCGTGGCCGACCAGCGGATTTTCACCTGGTCGCGCTGGATCACGCCCTCCTCGACCAGCTGCTCGGCGCCCTGCTGCCGTCCAGCCCGGAGTGAATTCAGCGCCTCGGTTCTCGCTATCGTTTCGCCGCGATGCCGCAGCATCCGGTCCCGATACCGCTGCGTCATCCGTTCCACATCGGCCCGGCTGAGCGGCTTGCCCTCGCGGATCGCCTTCGCCACCGTCCTGTCAAACCTGCGATCCCGCAACTCGCGCCGGAAATAGCCGCTATCCAGCGCCTCGAGTTCCGCACGCGCCCGCAGCGCCGCGTCTGCCTGCCTCGACTGCAACCCGATAAACCCGCCGCGCCGCTGCCCGCCATCCATGCGGCCCACAATGTCCAGCGCGGTGTTGCGCGGGTTCTGCCCCGCCTCGATGCCGCGTCGGATTACCTGCCGCGCCATTTCGCGTTGGTCGTCCACGATCTCCGTGATCAGCCTGCTCGATGCCCGCTCTGCCCAACGCTCCGCTCGATCGGCCCGGCCGTCGAAGCTCAGCACCGCGCGCCCGCCGGTCTCCGGGTCTTCTATGCGAGGCAACCGTCGCATCAGATCGCGGCCACCGCGTAGCTGGGCCGCCCGTATGGCGTCATCAAGAGGGGCGAAGACAGCCGCCGAAATGCCAAGTGCCCGGATGGCGCGGTCAATGTTGCCCGCCTCGATCGCGCGGATCACCGCCTGCAACTCGGCCTGCTCGCGGATATCTCCAAGCGCCTCTTCGAAGGCCCGGCGAAACTCCGGCTCAAGATCCTCCAGGGCGTCGCGGATGTGCTTCGGAAGCCTCCTGCGCGGCATCGCTCACCTCGGTCATGTATGCGGCGCGCATGATCGCGTCACCGGCGGCGAATGCCCGCGCCGGCAGGATCAGGACGAGCCGTGCAGCGTCAGCATCGCCGCGCTGGACGTGCCAGAGAAACGCGAAGGCCTGATAAGGTGACACCGGCGCATCATAGGGTGGAATCGCCCACCGGTCCACGCACGATCACGTCCCACACCAGCGCCAGCCCGCCCTGCGCAGTCGGCTCGGCTCTCACGATCTGCCAGACCTTGCCCTGCACATTCAGTTTCTGGTCGGGCGCGATTCTCACGCCGTCCAGCGCCTGGACCATATAACGCCGGTCCTGCGCCTGTATCAGCGCGCCGTCCACATGCGCCACCGATATGCTGTCCTGCACCGCGTTGACCTCGAAATACTGCGTCTGCCCGCCGTTCGGATCGTAGGGGTCAACCGGACCCGGTGGCGGCACTTCGAGCGTGACGACAAGCGGCGCACCGGTGCCCACCTCGGCGGACGCCTCTGCCAGCGCCTCGGTGACCTCGTCACGGATATCGAAGCCGCTCATGCCCGCTCCAGGAAGATCGACTTGGACCGCAGCACCGAACGCAGCATCGCCTCAACATGCGTCAGGCGCGGCTTCATGCCCTCCACCGTGTCGCCCTGCCGCACCGGCTGCCATTGCAGGCTGCCCACCCGCGTGAGCACCTTCGCCTCGCTGGGCGTCACCACCCGCGACGTGATGCCGGGCGTTCGCGCCT
>PUPG01000194.1 GCA_003553005.1 Bacteroidales bacterium | reverse complement strand
CATCATGCAGCACATGCACAGGACAAGGCAGTCATCGACCACATCGTAGGTGTGGTTGGCAGCAATGCCATCTTAAAGTCCGAATTGATGGATCAGAAAATCCAGGTAGAGGCCCAGGGGGGTGAGCTTGGTGATGATCCCTACTGTGTGTTGCTCAATGACCTGATGTTTCAAAAATTGCTCTATAACCAGGCGATGATTGACAGTGTCGAAGTGAATGACTCAGAAATTGAAATGGAGATTGAGCGGCGACTGCGTTTCTTCATTCAGCAAATTGGCTCAAGGGAGCGTTTGGAAGAGTATTATGGCCAGACAATCGATGAGTTGCGTGAAGAATTCTGGGACCCCATTGAGGAGCAGATCATCAGTCAGCGCATGGAGTCACGGATCACCAGGAATGTGTCAGTCACCCCATCTGAGGTCAAAGCATACTTTGAGTCATTGTCTGAGGATGAGATTCCTATGGTGGAGAGCGAATTGTCATTGGCAAAGATCATGATCGAGCCGCCGGTTCGCGCAGAAGAAGTAGATGCGGTCAAAGAACGCCTGGAAGCTTATCGTCAGCGTATTCTTGATGGGGAAAGCTTTCGCACACTTGCCATCATGTATTCCGACGATACAGAATCTGCCCGTCGCGGTGGTGAACTGGGATTTGTCCGGCGTGGTGAACTGCACCCGGAGTTCGAAGCCGTGGCGTTCAGCCTGGAACCAGGCCAGGTGTCCGAAATCGTGGAGACCCGTTCCGGCTACCATATCATCAAGCCCATCGAGCGCAGGGGTGAAGAGGTCAATGTAAGGCACCTGCTGCTTCGTCCACAAGTTTCTCCGGAAGTGGAGGAACAAACGAAAAACAAATTGGACAGCATTCGTACCGCCATTATGAGTGGTGATGTTTCCTTCCAGGAGGCCGCAAGACAGTATTCGGATCACCGCAGCGCTGCCAGTGGTGGCGTCATGGTCAACCCTTATTCTGGAACTGCCCGTTTCAAAACCGATGAGCTCGACCCCAACCTATTCTTTGTGGTGGATCGCCTGGAGGTTGGTGAAATATCCCGCCCCATGCAAACAATGACTGAAGATGGGGATCCGGCCTTCCAAATTGTCACGGTAAGGCAAAGGAGAGAGCCCCATCGCGCCAACTTGCAGCAGGATTATGATTTTATCAAAAACATGGCCCTGGAGCAAAAAAAACAGCAAAGGGTGGATCAATGGGTGCAGGAAAGATTGCGCAGCACCTATATTACCATCCACGAAGATTATACCCATTGCCGGTTTGATTATGATTGGCTGAAATATGCCCAGTAACCCCTGAAGCAGCGAGCCGGCATGCAAGCAAAATGACCTGGCTGTTTTACGTTTATGGAATTGTTGATTTTTAAAATGTTGATATATGAAGTTTTCTTCAGATGTGGAAGCCCTGGATGCACTGGCAGAAAGATATGACAATCTGAAAAGTGAGATTGGCAAGGTGATCATCGGCCAGGACGAAGTGGTTAAGAATGTGATCATTTCCATTTTCAGTAAAGGGCACTGCCTGTTGGTTGGTGTACCTGGTCTGGCAAAAACCTTGCTGGTCAATACCATTTCCAAGGTGCTTGGGTTGAAATACAGCAGGATCCAGTTCACCCCGGACCTGATGCCTTCCGACATCATTGGTACCGAGATCCTGGATGAAACCAGGAACTTCCGGTTTGTGAAAGGTCCTTTATTTGCGAACATCATTCTCGCAGATGAGATTAACCGCACACCACCTAAAACGCAATCCGCCCTGCTTGAGGCGATGCAGGAGCGTTCTGTAACGGCAGCAGGGTCTACCTATCGACTGCAAGAACCCTTTTTTGTACTGGCCACGCAAAACCCCATCGAACAGGAAGGGACCTATCCATTGCCTGAGGCTCAACTTGACCGTTTTATGTTTAATGTTTACCTGGAATACCCTTCTTTCCAGGAAGAGCTCGATGTGGTCAAATCCACCACGGCCGATAAAACTTTTGCATTGGATGTGGTCATGCAAGCCGATGAGATCCTGTTTTTCCAGGATTTGATCAGGAAAGTGCCGGTAACTGACCATGTGATGGAATATGCCGTGAACCTGGCTGCGAAAACACGCCCGAAAACAGGGCGGGCCCACGAAATGGCAGATGAATACATCCACTGGGGGGCCGGCCCGAGGGCGTCACAATACCTGATTATCGGCGCGAAGTGTCATGCGGCACTAAACGGCAAATATGCACCGGATATTGAAGACGTGAATGCCATTGCGTATTCCGTACTGCGACACCGTATCGTGCGTAACTTTAAGGCGGAAGCGGAGGATGTGAGCGTGGAGAAGATTGTAAGCACATTCCTGGAGAAGTAGGAAGGAAGAAGTAAGAAGGAAGAAGGGGTTTGAAGTTTGAAGTTTGAAGTTTGAAGTTTGAAGTTGCCCGAGGCATTTGTGTGCATTTGTGAAAACAATTTGTGTGAATTTGTGGATGTCTTAACTCCATAACCCCTTAACTCCATAACCCACAACCCATTGGCTGCCGGGACCTTTCGACCTTTCGACGTTTCGACATTTTGTCCTTTTGTCCTTTT
>PUPG01000143.1 GCA_003553005.1 Bacteroidales bacterium | reverse complement strand
CCTCACTTGAGTGAGTCACTGCACACCTCTTATCAAGCACCGATATTTACATCTTGTTATTTTACCATATGAATGTCAGAGGGCGGATTAGGGCAACCAATTGTTTACCACTTCGCGGTTGTCCGCAATCCAGGTCCTGGCCGCATCCATGGGCTCCATGCCATCTTCGATGTATCCCATCACTTCCGCGATTTGCTCTGGTGTCCAGTAAAAGTTGTCCAGCAGATGATACACGTCGGGATGACGCTGCTGCAAATCCTGGGCAACCATGGTGGCAATATGTTCTGCATCACCATATACCAACTGGGGGTCTTCCAGGTATTTCAAGTCATAAGAGCCAAACTTCCAGTGCGGGGTCCATCCGGTCACGATGATCCACTCTTCTCTGTCGATCGCACGTTCCAGGGCAGCGGTCATGGCTGCATCTGAACCGGAAAGCAGGTTGAAGTCGAGGTCATAGGCTTCAATGGCTTCTTCGGTGGCAGCCATGATGCCGGCACCCGGGTCAATTCCGGTGATCTCACCACCGAATTCATCCCGGTAGTCGTTCAATTCTTCGATGCTGTTGGCTTCCACATATTCGGGGACAACCAGTCCAATGCGTGCACCTTCAAGGTTAGGACCTAAATTGACCACGTCATCCTGTGTTTGCTCATAGTAAGAGGCGTGAGTACCTGGCAACCATGCGGTTACCATGCCATCAAAATCGCCGCGGGCAATACCCATCCACATCGGACCAGCATCTACAGAAGTTACACCAACTTCCTTGCCCAGCTCATCTTCAATCAATGCAGCCATCACGTGAGTGGATGCATTGGCGCAGTCCCAAAGCACATAACCGAGTTCTACCTTTTCGGTCTCCGGTGCGCAAGACTGCATGTTTACTGCCACGCCCAACATCATCATGATTGCCAGGGCCATCGTGGCTGTTTTTTTCATTAAGCTTTTTGTGATTCTCATAGTTTTCCTCCTGTTTTGGTTTAGAATTCTTTGCATTCAATATTCGTAATCGTATGCATTGTACTGTTGTTCCCTGCCGGTGTGCATGAGCACAACCGGACAGGGGTCAACAATACGTGTTTAACTTGGTAAGTTACAAAAAAATCGGGTAATTCAAAATTTTAGAAGTAGTAGCCTACGTTGATGTTGAAACGCAGGTTCCAGTCCATGTCATCTGTTGAGATTGGCTGGCCTGCTTCATTAACGTGGCCGGCACCAAGCCCGGATCCAAACTGGCTGGTCAGCCAGGGGTGGTTTTTACCCATGGCAAAATCCACATACGTCCAGATGTTGCCGGCAGTAATCAGGAAACCAGGTACAAGCATATGGGTATCTTCAAAGTCGAACATCTGTCCATCAATTTCCAATTCACCATCCTTGGTCATCAGGGCATAGTCCACGTAAGGCATCACGTTGGAGATGGGACCCCAGTCTACGTCAATTCCACGGCCAATGCCGCCAGAGATGATGTTTGCGCGTGCAGCCACGCCATCACCATAATAGGGATCGCCATAGGCACCCATCTGTACGCGGTCCATCACATTGCCATCATTGTCTTTCGCGGCTTAGTCGTAGTTAATGAACTGCGCCTTGGCACTCCAGTCGCCAAAAGAACCGGCAGCGTGTGCGGCAAAGGCATGACCATACTCGGTATCATCAAGCACCATATTATAAAGTCCCTGTAGCTGTCCGGAAACGCCAACCTCCAAACCGGGCCTTACTTCGTAACCCAGGCGGACATTGAACTGGTTCAGCTCCATGATGTCGGCTGCTGCTTCTGACAGTTCACCGGCACCGGAGGGAATCACATTATAAGAATAGGTTCCGGCTGCAGGGCCACCGAAAGAGGCGGATCCATAGGAAGGTCCGGCAGGTTCCTGCTGACGGAAATAGGCCGCCATGATGTTCAGGCGGTCACCCACATCGTAGCTGAACTTCAGACCCATGTTGAAGTCATCTTCCAGACCTACATAGTAACCTGTCATGAACCACCAGCTATGGGAGTTATACATTAGGTTGCCGAAAGGCACCTGGGTCACACCCAGCTCCATGCCGAAGTCTTCGGAAAAATCATAGCCCAAATAACCTTCTTTAATAAAGTGGGTGTTGAAGGTGGGATAAAAGCGATACTCGAAATTCAGTGTTACATCGCTATAGCGGGCTGACACATTCAAGCGCCAGGTGTCAAATGTGGCATAGTTGTCTGTAGTTACGCCATCGAGGTCATAAAACTCGTTGCCGCCATAATTTTCGCTTGCCACGTTGTAGCGCAAAGCGCCACCAATGTTCAGGTAATCATCCTCCTGGGCAAAAGCTTGACTGCCCAGTCCCGTCATCATCATCATCGCAAATAAAATCGTAAGATTTTTGAACTTCATAATACAAATTTTTGGTTTATAAAATGGTTAAAAAGAGTTCACATTATATGGCCGTTCGCCTAAACGTTATTTTTTTAACCGGATTAGATGCTGATTCACCGCAGCATAGGGTAAAGATGCTGCCTTTTACCTCAAGGAAGGTTCCCAGTTATGAGAACCCAAGTGCAGAAATTCGCTTAGCGAACATTTTGCAAATATAGGAAATG
>PUPG01000017.1 GCA_003553005.1 Bacteroidales bacterium | reverse complement strand
TGGATATCCGTGATGAATTTGAGCAATACATTGTCAGGGATTTTATTGATGAATACCTGAAAGGCAGAACACCCAATCCGTGTGTGTTATGCAACACCCATATCAAATGGGGCGCGTTGCTTAAGCGTGCAGATCAGCTGGACTGCCAGTATATTGCTACCGGCCATTACGCCCAGGTCAGGGAAGAAGGGGGAAGGTACCTTCTCTCCAAAGGCGCTGACGAAGATAAGGATCAGAGTTATGTGCTTTGGGGTTTGCCCCAGGAATTCCTGAAACGCACCATTTTTCCCCTTGGACGTTATACCAAACCTGAAATTCGTGAGATGGCCAGGGAGGCTGGCTTTCATGAAATTGCAAGCAAACGGGAGAGCTACGAGATTTGCTTTATCCCGGATAACGATTACCGCGGCTTTTTGAAGCGACAGGTACCCGGATTGGACAAGAATCCAGGCGAGGGCAATTTTGTGGATAAGGATGGCCGCGTCCTGGGTAAGCACAAGGGTTATCCCTTTTACACGATTGGTCAGCGCAAAGGTCTCCAGGTAGCGATGGGCGAACCGGTATATGTCAGCAAGATCATCCCGGAAACCAATACCATCGTCCTGGGTAAACGGCAAGATACCCTCTCCACCAAATTTTCCGTTAGCGGCATCAACCTGATTAAATTTGCTTCCTTGCCCAAAGAAATGCAGGCAAGGGTTAAAATCCGCTACAAGGATCCCGGACATCCTGCAACCATCCAAACTAGGGAGCAAACAGACTTGCTGAATGTCCTTTTGCACGAACCGGTTTCTGCTGTTACTCCCGGTCAATCAGCTGTTTTCTATGACGGACAAGATGTAATTGGCGGTGGATTCATTGAACGAGCAGATTTTTAGTCCCTGAGACGCTTCTCTTTCCTATTATACCACAGAAGGCCTGTTTTTATGGGCTTCTCGTGGACTTATTGAACCCTCATTGCTTTTTGTGCATAATGCAGGTTAGTATGGTCAAGGTGTGATCCTGGAATGGGGGTGAGGCTGTTCATGTTTCTCATTTTCTGGAACAGTTCCGTGCCGATACAAACTGGCCGTGGTTTACATGCCCTTACCACGGTCGACTAATCTGCAAGATATGATTAACAAAAGTGATTTATACGAGGGATTCACTGTTGTAACATAGTTAATTGGTGGTCACATTTGTAACATTAGCGATACACAACAAAATTCACAAAAATATAGTATTAATAAATAAACTGTCTTTATAACTAGTTAACAATGGGTTATAATATAAATAAACAATTGTGAATAGTACGTACAGTATACACTTGTAACGTTTCTTGCATAATGTACACCTAAGCAAAGTTAAAAATTACATAAACAATTCATAATCAGTTTACAATATATGCTATATACAGTTTTGCTATAAATATTTGCAGTTTGACTGATTTTTATTCGCGGTATTATAGTGTATTCTTTAATAAACACAAAATAAATAGAATATAAACTTTATATCAAGTTTTACGCAAATGAATTTGCAGTTCACAATAGTAAACTGTTAACAAAAAATTTTAACGCCGGGCTTGGACATTAAAATATCTTGTATCTTTACACATATGTAAACAAGGGATAGCGAAAACAGGTCTTATTCAGAAACGATCTGTTGCCTTCAATGCAACCAAACACCAATCGCCATGATTGAACGCATAAAAGAACTGTTAAGTGACCAGGAGCTAACCGCCGCTGCTTTTGCGGATAAATTAGGGGTGCCACGATCGACCATTTCGCACATTTTATCGGGTCGGAACAAGCCGAGTCTGGAAATGGTGAACAAAATTCTGGATGCCTTTCCTGACCTGCGCACAGAGTGGCTTGTGCGTGGTGAAGGACTGATGTACACCTACCATACGAGCCCACGGCAAGGGGATCTGTTTTCACAAGACCAGAAGGGGACTGCCGGTAATGATGTGCCTGCCCAAAACAATGAACCTCCTGAATCGTCCGCCAGGGTGACGAAACCTTATGGTACACTTCCTGGTAAGGCGCCTGATTCATATACACATCCGTCTGGAGATCAACATGAACCCGGTGCAGCATCCACCGCCCCAGGTTCGGCCAATCATGGTGCCACAAATACCGAATCTTCATCAAAAGGCTTTGCTGCGCCAAAATCTGTGGCGAAAATCGTTATTCTCTACCGGGATGGTACGTTCAGAGACTATGTACCTGAGGATGCCTGAGCCCCTGCGGTTATTCATACACAGGTCTGTTTTTCCCCCCCCTGTGAATTTCCCTGCCGGCATCCATCAATAATGCTTACCTTTGTATGTTTAAACCAGCAAACCTGCGATGTTGAACAACACGCACATGCGTAAAGCGACACAATACCTGGAGGATAAAGAGCAATCCATTGTCATTGTCATGCACACCAATCCTGATGGCGACGCCGTGGGGTCTTCCCTCGGACTGTATGACTACCTCCTCAGGGCTGGTTATTCGAACGTGTCTGTGATCGCACCGGATAGCTATGCATCTTTTCTTCACTGGATGCCTGGTAACGACCACGTGATCATTGCCGGAGAGCAAAAGGAGCTGGCCTTTGATTTGGT
>PUPG01000160.1 GCA_003553005.1 Bacteroidales bacterium | reverse complement strand
CGAATCACATGAACGGATATGCAGGAAAAATTTTAAGGATCAACTTGAATGATCACACTTACAAAACCGAACAGCTGGACAAGGACAAGGCGCTGAAATACATCGGCGGCCGGGGTCTTGGTTCCAGGATCATGGCGGAAGAGGTTTCGCCGACAGTGGATGCCTTTGACCCGGAAAACAAGGTCATCATTGCCACGGGGCCGCTGACCGGCACACCCACACCAGCAGGCGGGCGTTACATGGTCGTGACGAAATCGCCACTCACCGGAACCATCGCGTCATCAAACTCAGGTGGCTTCTGGGGTTCTGAGCTCAAGTTTGCCGGCTACGACCTGCTCATCCTGGAAGGAAAGTCGCCCAAGCCCGTCAACATCTTCATTGAAGACGACAAGATCACCTTCAAGGACGCCGCCCACGTCTGGGGCAAGATTGTGAGCGAGACGACGAGCATCCTGGCCGAAGAAGCGCCCGACAAGGCTAAAATCCTGTGCATTGGCCCTGGCGGGGAAAACCTGTCAAAGATCTCAGCCGTGATGAACGACATCAACCGGGCTGCCGGCCGTTCAGGCGTAGGCGCCGTAGTGGGTTCTAAAAACCTGAAGGCCATCGTGGTCAAAGGATCAACAAAACCTGCAATTGCCGATCCCGACAAGTTGAAAGAACTTGTCAAGGAATCGCGCGGCAAGCTCAAAGACAATGGCGTGACCGGACAGGGACTACCTACCTACGGCACCGCCGTGTTGGTCAACATCATCAACGAGGGCGGGGTATTCCCCACCAACAACTTTCAGACCACCTATTTCGACAAAGCGGAAAACATCAGCGGGGAGCACCTGGCTGAAAACTTCCTGATCAAACGCGAATCTTGTTTTGCCTGTCCCGTTGCCTGTGGCCGCTACACCAAAGCCGATGAGGTGGAGGGCGGTGGCCCGGAATATGAGACCATCTGGGCTTTTGGCGCTGCCTGCGGCGTAGACGACATGAAGGCCGTGATCAAAGCCAACTTCTGGTGCAACGAGATGGGACTCGACACCATTTCCGCCGGTGTCACCATCGCAGCCGCGATGGAGTTGTACCAGCGGGGCAAAATCACCGATGCAGACATTGATGAGGGCTTGAGCCTGAAGTGGGGTGCCGCCGACAGCCTGATGGAGTGGGTTAAAAAGATGGGACGCCGCGAAGGCCTCATCGGCGACAAGATGGCCGAAGGATCTTACCGCATGGCCGAACACTTTGGCATGCCCGAGGTAGCCATGGCCGTTAAGAAACAGGAATTGCCCGCTTATGACCCGCGGGGCATCCGGGGCCAGGGACTGCAGTATGCTACCTCCAACAGGGGCGGTTGCCACGTACGTGGATACCTGATTTCTCCCGAGATCCTTGGGCTACCCCAGAAGCTCGATCGCTTTGCCATCGACGGCAAGGCCGAATGGGTCAAGATCTTCCAGGACCTCACTGCCTTCATCGACAGCGCCGGGCTCTGCCTCTTCACCTCTTTTGCCATTGACGCCGAAGGTTATGCCAATATGGCCAATGCCGTGCTGGGCACCGACTTTACCCAGGAAGACATCCTGGAGGCCGGCGACCGCATATGGAACCTGGAGCGCGACTATAACCTGAAGGCTGGCATCGACCCCTCACAGGACACCCTGCCCAAACGCCTCCTCAAAGACCCCATACCAGACGGACCTTCGAAGGGCAATGTGACCCGCCTGGAAGAAATGCTGCCGAAGTACTATGAAATCAGGGGCTGGTCGGAAAAGGGCATCCCCAAAGCAGAAACCCTCGAAAAGCTGGGTGTGTAAAGCCCGGTTGCCTTCTGAGCCAAACACCATAGCCCATTGATCAAGGACTGCCTGCTCCACCCTGCACGGGTGGCGCTGGCAGTCTTTTCGACAGATTGACATTTTGCCAATATTTAAGCACATGCACATCAAAGTCAGATTGTTCGCCACCCTGCGGGAAAACCGCGGAAAAGAACTTAAGCTGTCCCTGCAGGATCAAGCTACGCCCGAAGACGTCATCAACGAACTGGACATTCCCAAAGCGGATGTCGCCATACTGCTGGTGAATGGCAGGGATGGCGACTTTACCCAGGAATTAAAGGAAGGTGACGTGGTATCGATATTCCCCCCAGTCGGGGGAGGGTGAGGTTGAGGCTGAGGTTAAGGCTAAGGTTGAGAGGGAGGCTAAGGGGAAGCGAAGGCCGTTGAACGAAGCGATTCGGGGAAAGTTATGGGGTTAAGTGGGTTTGAGGCTTGAGGTTTGAGGTTTGAGGTTACCTGAGGTGCTTATTAAGGGCTGTGTGTATTGAAGTGTTGCTGGGTTAAGGGGTTATGGGGTTAAGAAGTTAAGGGGTTATGGGGTTAAGAAGTTAAGGGGTTAAAGGGTTTTGGGGTTGAGCAGTAGAAGGGGTGTGGTTTGCCGGTGCAATGTTTTGTATCTGTGTGTCCGTATTTTGGTGACGTCACAGTTGGCTGTCCCTGCGATTTCGCGCACAGCACACCGGGAACCAGGTGACATTTGGACATTTCAGACATTTTGATCTTTAGATGCTTTCAGACTTTTGACCTTTAGCCATTTTGACT
>PUPG01000173.1 GCA_003553005.1 Bacteroidales bacterium | reverse complement strand
GGTTTGAGGTTTGAGGTTTGAGGTTGACAAGATAATGAGTTTGACAGTTTCACATGAATTTTAAACACATCAATTATGCGTGCAGATACGATTATATTACGTTCGGCTCTATATATAGCATTCCTGCTGGGCTCAATGGCTCCCCATGGTGCCTATGGAGATGAAGCTCGGGACCTGCAGGCGGAGGCAGAAGCCTTGCTGGCGGATCTTCCGGCATTCATGGAACGCGGGATGGAGGACTGGGGCATCCCCGGCATGGCCGTGGCCGTTGTAAAGGATGGTGAACTGGTTTACAGCCGGGGGTTTGGCACACGTAAGCTGGGCACTGATGTCCCCGTAGATGCACATACCATTTTCGGCATGGCATCGCTGACCAAGGCGATGACGTCCGCTGCCATCGGGATGCTGGTGGACGAGGGCAAATTGTGCTGGGACGACCGGGTGCGCGACCACCTCCCCTGGTTTACCCTTTCTGACCCATGGGTCACGGCACACGTCACCATTCGCGACCTGCTTTCGCACCAGGTGGGCATCGGCAGACTGACCGGCAACCGGCTGCGCTTCATGCCGGGGAGGGACCCAAAAACCATCATGCAGTTTGTCAGTCACATGCCCTTCGAACAGGATTACCGGTCGGGCTATGTATACAGCAACGTCATGTACATGGTGGCCGGACAAGTGGTGGAAGCTGCCTCCGGACTTTCCTGGGATGAATTCATACAAGAGCGCATTTTCGAGCCCCTGGGCATGGAAAAGGCATCCACATCCATCACCCAGATTACCGACACGTGCAATGCCGCGTGGCCACACCAGGAAATTTATAGCGAAGTGCAGGTCATCGAAAGGCGGAATTTTGACAATGTGGGCCCCTCGGCCTCAGTCAATGCCTCCGTGTACGAGATGGCCCAATGGATGCTGCTGCAGCTCGGCCAGCCCGGCCAATATGGCGAACAAAGGCTGATCAGCGAAGAAAACATCCTGGAAACACACCAGCCACAACAGGTTTTCCGGTTGGACGATCCACTTACCGAGCCACTTACCGGTTATGGGCTGGGCTGGGGACTGCGATACTATGAAGGCCACCGCATATCGCAGCATAGTGGCGCTACGGATGGGATGACCAGCCTGATGGCCATCCTGCCGGAAAAAGACCTTGGGGTCCTGGTCGCCAGCAACCTGTTCTGCAACTTCAGACCGGCTGTCAGGAACTACATCCTCGATGCCATGCTGGACATAGACAGGGAACGCGACTGGCACACCCACTATTTTGATGCCTACCTTGAAGAAAAAGAGGAGGCCCTGGAGCGAAGGGCAGCCATCCACGATGCCAGGCATCCAGACACCTCGACCTCACTGGACCTCGAAGACTATACCGGCCGGTATTTCCACGAAGTGTACGATGATGCACGCATATTTACGGGTGACGAAGGGCAGCTGGTCATGCAACTGTGGGAGGACGACGAAATGGTGGCCGACCTCGAACACTGGCACCACGACACCTTTCGAGCCCACTGGCGAAACCCGGCCATGCGGGAGAAGTTTGTGACCTTCCAGTTGAATGCCCTGGGAGAAGTCAGCGAACTGCACGTTAACTTTACGCTCCGCCAGATCCTGATATCTGCCGGCATCTATCCGGCGGATTATTACCGGGTCGTCAAGTTCAAAAAGTAAACAGGTATCACGGGCGTTGCATTGTGTTTTGTTTTCTTGAAAAATGCGCCCAAAATGAGCACATTATTCAGGCCAGCCTGTTTCCATATTAAAAAAATCATTACCTTTGCACCTCATTTTATGATCATCATAGTTCAATCATTACGAACCTATTAAACAAATCAAAATGCAAAGACAGTACGAAACCGTTTTCATTATGACTCCCGTTTTGTCTGATGAACAGATGAAGGAAACGGTAAGTAAGTTTCAGGACTACCTGAAGAAGCAAGGAGCTGAGATCGTGCATGAAGACAATTGGGGTTTGCGCAAGATGGCTTATCCGATCCAGAAAAAATCAACCGGTTTTTACCACCTGGTTGAATTCAAGGCAGACACCCAGTTGCTGAAGGACTTTGAGCTCCAGCTGAAGCGAGACGAGCGGGTAATCCGTTTCCTTACCGTGGCTTTGGACAAACACGCCATAGCCTACAACGAGAAAAAGCGCAGGGAGAAAGAAGCTGCGAAAGACAAGGAAAAGGAAGCAGAAAAAACTGAGCAAAAGTAAACAGGTAGCACGTTAAACAACATTCAACATGGCGAATCAACAAAATTCAGAAATCCGGTATCTGGCGCCCATTGCCGTCGATATCAAGAAAAAGAAATACTGCCGTTTCAAAAAGGCAGGCATCAAATACATCGATTACAAGGACGCAAACTTTTTGCTGAAGTTTGTCAATGAACAAGGCAAGATCCTTCCCAGAAGGATTACCGGCACATCAGTAAAATATCAGCGCAAAGTGGCCAAAGCCATTAAGCGGGCACGCCACCTCGCCATTATGCCTTATGTAGCGGATCTTTTAAAATAGGGAGGAACAATTATGGAAATCATTCTGAAACAAGATATTCCCAACCTGGGATTCAAAGATGACCTGGTAACCGTAAAAGATGGTT